>DATDOQ010000190.1:0-11464 GCA_035293205.1 Bacteroidia bacterium | reverse complement strand
ATAATTCAGCAGGTTCAGCTTTGCATTCGCGCCGCCGGGAGCAACTTTTGATTCAAAAAGCAGGTTATCATAATCGATCTTTCCGGCACGCGCGGCAATATAGCGGTCACATTTATCCTTATAGGTGATCATGTCTGTTGCGGGATCAAAATAAAGAAATCCCTGGTTGGAAAGATCCATGATCGTCGGGCGAAGCTGTTCTGCTCCTATTTTCCAGTAGCGGGCCAGGTCGAGGGTTGTAAATGTTCTTGTTCCGTTATTCGCGTCCCTGACAAAATTCCGGATCTTGATCAGCGGGTGAACAGGTTCAGTCATCTGCAGCCTGCTGTAAAGATGCTGCCGGTAATAAGTTTCGGAAGGGAATTGCGCTTCGCCCTGGGTGGTTCCGGGCAACGTGTTCATAATGATCTGGGGATGATTGGTGAACCAAACGATCTGCTGCACATACATATCCACTTTATGGAAGGAATTATAATAAGGGGCTTGCGCTGCGCCTTCATCCGAACGGTAAAGCACAACACGAGAGCTATCATCATCAATAAAATATTTGAACTCGATCGCTGAATGAACAATCGAATCCGTATCGAGGAAAAATTTGATGCTCGCGTTCTGGCTGGTGACTTTATTCTGTGTGATCGAGAAATTGGTGGATTTAACTGTCAGAAAGTTTTTCCCGTTTCTTTTAAAAATGAAAAAAGCCGGGTTTACTGTGCTTCCGGAAGCCATGAACTTTCCGCCAACCTGTGAAAATCCGCCCTCGTAATCCACGTTTGGATACATGGATTTGATCTGGTAACGGCTGCTATAAGATTCGAAGCGAGGGTAATTGGCGGTTTTCTCCTGCACATCCGGAACAAGCCTCTCCGTGAGCTTCCCCAGCAACGGCTTGCTTTGAAAATGCGTCCTGTCGTAAAAAGTGACCGAATCAGCCACGAAGTTGAAACTCGGAACATTGATGGAATAATTCTTCAGCTCAGCATGCATATCATCTTCACTGATACCGGTCCGCAGCCAATTCACTTTACCTTCTCTGCCAACAAACGTTTTTGTATTCAGGTAATAGATTCCGGTCGTGCCGTCAACCTTTGTGCTGTCATTGCGCTGACGTGCTTTGAGTGTAACATTTGTAAACCGGATGGCCGCGACACTGTCACAGGCAAATTTCCAGGATCCGCCTTCTGTCCACCATTCGCCGGATGCTGTTCTGAAAAATCTTCCGTCCTTAAAAAGATTTTCGCTCATCAGGATAAATTCTGAAAACGGCTTTGGAAGCTTCCCGTTCCCCACCGTCACAAAACAGCTTTGCCAATCCAGGAATGTACTTCCGGGCACATCATGATCAGCGATGGCTTTAATCGTGTTGAAATAAGCATAATATTCCGGCGCGGGACGGAATTTCCTTTTCAGCATCAGGTTGGCGTTCATATACATCGCCTGCAGGACATCTTCCGGAACCTTGCCAGACAGCAGGTATTTTTCATTGAATTCCTCAATAAAATCCTTTCCGTCTTTACGGTCATAACTTTCGAAAAAATCGCGCATTTCATTGATGAATTTCACCGGATCGCCTTCGGTGAAACTTTTCGGCATTACTTGCGCAAAACTTTTTCCGGCAGCAAAACAGCTGATCACCGCGATGACAAAAAAGTATTTCAGAATTCGTTTCATGATTGTTTCTTAAAATGCAGCAGCGCCCACTCTTCTTTTGTAATGACGGAATGCGGCAGGAGTCCGGCAGCTATCGCCGCTTCTGTCAACTCATTCGTATCCGTCTTAAAAAAACCACTTAACAGCAGATCACCGCCCGTTCGGAGCGCCCTGGCATAAACGCTTATGCCCTTCAGTAATACATTTTTATTGATGTTCGCCAGTACAACGTCAAATTTACGATGTGCGATGACATTTTCCGACCCCAATTCCACTTTTACCTGAACGCCGGGATTAAGCTGAATATTATCCCGGGCATTTTCAACTGAGTTCGGTTCAATGTCTATGCCCATGGCCTCCTCAGCGCCAAGGCGGCACGCTAAAATTGACAACACACCGGTCCCGCAACCCATATCCAATATAGAACGCCCTGCGAGGTCCATTGTTAATAACTTTTCAAGCATCAATTGGGTTGTAGGATGATGACCTGTGCCAAAAGACTGCCGCGGCTGAATCACAATTTCATAAGGATAAGCAGGATCAGCGGTATGGAACGGCGCCCGGATCCGGCATTTCCCGGCTATTACCACCGGCTGAAATTGTTTTTCCCATTCCGCGTTCCAGTTTTGACCGGGTATATGCTTTTTGGTCCAGCCGATCATTCCAATTTCCGGTCCGATATTATTCAGCGAATCCAATTGCTCCTCAGAAAACTGGGCGGATGGGATATAGGCCATAAAACCCTCGGGCGTTTCTGCAAAACTCTCAAATCCAGCATCCGCCAGCTCTGAAATTAACAGATCACACCCCGGCTGGCGCGGTTTTATTTTTACTTCAAGTTCAAGATAATCCATTTAGAACTGAGAACTGAGAATTGAGAGCGGAGGAGTGAAGAAAAAGTTTGACTATGCCGTTATTCAAGTTTACGTAAAATCGGCCTTCAGGATATTTTCTGAATCACAAATTTTTATAATGAAATCAGGTCAAAAACGCGGAAGTTTTCGTCCCGATAACTATCGGAACAATTGAATTATGCAAATGGCCAAATCCATCTCAACACAGACTTTCGTTTCTTCGCCCGCGGAATTTTGCCATCCATCTGAATCGCCTCATACGTCAGCACCGCATCCAGCGTAGAAAGGTATTCCGCATCATTGATCGTTTCGAGCTTTTCTTTAATGCTCTTCTTAAGTAAAGTCGCGTAAATGTTCATAAATAATTTGATTTTACATATTATCTCCCATTACAAAGCGTCAGCATGCTGAGTACCTCGAAGCATGAGCGCTGTCATGCTGAGCAAATCATAGAAACGCAGTTTCTATGAGCGTCGAAGCATGAGCGCTGTCATGCTGAGCAATTCTTAGAAATGCAGTTTCTATGAGCGTCGAAGCATGACCTCCAACTCCTTCAGTTTTTTCTCCATCACCGATAACCGGTCCGTCTCCGGTTTATCAATATCCTTTGTCATGCGCAATTCCACCTTCCACACCTGCGCGATGTTTTCCGCTGTAACCGCATACGGACTGTACGCTTCATTATCGGAACGTAATTCGAAGTGATCGTTTCCAAGTGGGAAAATGCGTTTTGCAACGATGCTCCCGTCGTTCATGACTGCGATGTACACTTTACTTTCTTTTATATCGGCAAGTTTTTCAACGTAAGAACCAACAAGCATATCTCCAGGGTGAATTCCCGGTAGCATGCTGTCGCCGGTGATTTCGAAGGCGCGGAATGTTTTTCCGTAAAATCCGGGCAGGCGGAACGCGGGAAGCTGCGCGATAAAATCCGGATCACTCTGACCCTGGAGATAACCGGCGGCGGCTTTTCTATCCACGATGACGATGTTTTCTTCCTCATCATTTCCCACCTGTACAACAAGCGGAATCGCGCCTGAATTGCGGGCGGCCGACTCGCTCCGGAACATTTCACCCTTGCCTTCCATCAGCCAGAGCGGATCCACATTGAACTTGTGGATGATCGACTTATAGACATCGAATGAGATGCCGTTTTTCTCTCCTTCGAGCTGGGAAAGAGAGGTTTGCGTGATGCCAATTTCCGTGGCAAATTCCGTCTGGCTCTTGTCGAGCTGCTTGCGGATCATTTTAAGTCGTTGAGATAGTGACATTTGCGAAGTTTTATGGCACGAAGTTAATAAAAAAACTTGACTTGTATTAAGTTTAACTATATTTTTGACCTGTTCTTATTAATTATGCCGAATCAAATATAGTACAAGTTAATAAATAACCAAATAAAAAAACTCCGGATCATGAATTTTATCAGAACCAACCAGACGCTTCATATTTCACAACTTATCGGACAGGCTTTACCTGCTGCCGTCAATGCGGGTGAAATTCCTATTGTAAGAAATAATGGTGCAACAGTCATACATACGACACACCTTATTCAAGCCGGAGAGGATGGACCCGTAAGTCCAACGGAGCGCGTGCCGTATTCCTCTTCGCACCAACTGGTTCGTGAACGGTCCGCCAGCAGCCTGATCTGCCCCGGAACGACCGGCCCGACCACCGGTGTTGCAGCAGCGTAAAACCTGCCCCCTGTGTTCCCTGCTGAAAAGAACTGCTGCTTTTATGAGGAGCCGCAAATTCAGAGGCTGCGGACCACAACGGATCCGATTCCAATTCGCGAAAAAGCGATGGTGGAATTCCCGGATACTCCAGCATACTGGAATTTCCGGGTAGAAACGACCCGCTGCGACCATCACGATTCATCCTGGTTCCAATGCCCCGGAGCCGGGGTGGTCGTGTTTTTTGTTGAAGGAAACTTCAAATAAGTCGAATTGGCCTGGTTTATTCACTGGGACTTTTGTTGCGCCGGCTATCCCAGGTTGCGTAATTTCATTTTCTTAAATCCTGTTTCATTTCATTTGCAGTGTTCATAAAATTTGTTTTTAAATACTTCGGATGGATCATATTTAAGTTTCAGTCTAAAAAACGCATCGCTTTGAGGATAAGCCATTCTAAAAGTTTCCTTGTCAATGTGTAACCTGTATGGTAAGTAATATGTCCCTTCCATTCTAATGGCAATTTCAACTAATTGCTTAGTTAGCTTTTTCATTTCTTCCTCATCTTTACTATTCTTCTTTTGGTTGAACAAAAATACAAATCCAAATACGTTTTCCCTTGCAAAGTTTAAGTAGCTGTCTTTGTCATTGTAAACATCCCTTATTGTTATGTTCAGTAAGTCAATATATTTGTTAGGTAAGACATTTTTAAGTTCATTTATGTACTGATCAAAATGTCTTTCAGGGATAAAATACTCGTGTAAAATATCAGTAGAATTGGTGTCTTTGTTTTCAATCATTGTTACGTTGTCATTTAAAAGCTCATTCCTTGAAAAATATTCATTACCAGAAAACTCTCCCAGGGTTGTTTCTAAATCCCAACGTAAACATTTGCCATACTCATTGTTAACACAGTTTCTGAATACTAATCTTTTGACTTCTGTGGTTTTTTGATTTGGTTGAGTTATCTTTTTTGTAAGGGGAATATTTGCTGACGTAAAAACATTGAGAGTCGCGTTTTCTAAAAAATTCTTGTTTGATACATTTAGTCTTCCGAAGACAAGTTTTACATTCATTTTTTCAGCTGCGTTTTTTTTAAAATAACTTAAATATTCAGAGGATTTAAATTTGTAAAGTTTGAAATTCAGGTTTTCGTTTTCAACTACTTTTAATTTAACGTCCAATATGATTCCAAAAAGTCCATAGCCGCCAATAACTAAGCTAAATAATTCCTGGTTTTCAGTACGACTACAATTTAATATTTCACCATTATGGTTCATTAGAGTAAATGAAATTACGCTTGAAGCAATTGGAGGCGAGTTTTTTTGCCAACCGTGTCCATTTACGCTTACTGAACCCCCAATTGAAAATGAACTGAATGCTTGCATTACAGCTATTGACTTATGGAAATTGTCTAAATAATTTATTGCGTCTTCCCATAAAGCTCCGGAACCAATTGTCAAAATATTATTGATTGTGTCAATTTGCATTTCCTTGTAAGGGCGCATATTCAATATAATTCCGTTTGGATACATTGTATGTCCACCCATACTGTGTTTAGCCCCTGCAATAGAAATGGGGATTTTTTTTGTTTTTGAATATGCGAGAATTTCTTTTAGCTGTTTAATTATTTCAACTTTGGAATTCGGAACATCAATAATAGAATCAACTTTTGTTAAATTTAATCCACTGGCATCATTTGTAAACCCTTTTGGAGTTTGAATTCGAACATTGTCTTCCCTTAAGTATGTTTTTGCTAAATGATATGCAGGAATTGAAATGAAAACAATAAGCCCCAAAGTCAGCAAGAAAAAAATATTTTTTGTTTTCATTCCTTATTGCCGGTATTTAGTTGGCAGTTCCGTAAAATATCATGTAACTCATTTATCTCCCCTCTCTCTCCTCTCTCCTCACTCCTCCCCCCATTCTCCCTTCTAACCTCACTCCTGCACAATCAAAAACTCCGTGCGACGATTCTTGGCGCGTCCCGCCTCTGAGTCATTATCTGCAACCGGATTGGTTTCGCCAAAACCCTTTGAAGCAATGATCTGGCTGCGTGGAACACCGAACTTTAATGTCAATGCTTCGAAAACTGCGTAGGCGCGTTCGTTGGAAAGACTCATGTTCCGATCATCGTCACCAACATTATCGGTATGTCCATAGATTTCCACTTTCATGGATGGATGCGTTTTTAAATACGCAGCAAATTCCTGCAGCACCACGATCGATTCCGGCTCGAGAACAGCAGAATTAGTAGCAAAATTGATATCGTGAATTGTGTAGGCGGCGCCTTTTTTTAGCTTCTTTAATTCAAGCGTTTCCACGGAAATCGATGCGGATTTGCGTTCCTGCTTCCCCGAAAACAACATCGAATTGAAAGCGGCGCTGTCTTTTTTTACCGTGATCACATGGTCATGCTTTTTGCTGACGTTAATGGCTGCCGCGTATTCGCCCGCGAATGTATCCACGACGGCTTTGGTTTTTTCTTTTGTCACAACGTTGCTCACCTCAACTTCAACCGCTCCCGTGACGGGATTTCCGAAATCATCTTTCAGATTACCTTTCAGAATAACCATCGCCTCCGGACGCGCGTCCTTGTAAAGTTCGAAACGATAAACATCCCACCCGCCTACTCGCCCGGGCAATTGATTATTCGAACAGAAAAAACCGGTCGTGCCGTCGGTGCTTACAAAAAATCCAAGATCATCAAATGCCGTATTAATGGGAATGCCCAGATTCACCGGTTTTTGCCAGCTCCCTTTCGGATCCGTGCGCGCATAAAATGCATCGTATCCGCCAAGCCCCGGATGCCCGTCTGAACTGAAATATAAGGTGTGGCTGTCGGTGTGAATGAACGGTGATTTTTCATTGAAGGGCGTGTTGATCACCGGCCCCGCGTTTTCAGGAACGCTCCATTCTCCGTCAAAACCTTTATGCGTGATCCAGATATCAATGCCACCATGCCCGCCGGGACGATCGCTTGCAAAATAAAGCACCGTTCCATCCGCGGAAACTGAAGGCTGCGAATCCCACCAATCCGGATCATTTACTCTTTCGCCGATCGGACGGATGGGAGTCCATCCTCCTTCAATATTATCGCTCGTGTAGATGTCTGTATTTTTTCCCTGGGGAGTATTTTTTGTAATCGTATAGAATAAATGTTTATTGTCGATGGTCAGTGTGGCGCTACCTTCATTTGGATTCAGGTTGAAAGGATCATCGAGCATCTGCCCGCCGTCAAATTCGCCGGTGCCCTGCCGTTCGCTTTTAGTAAAAATTTCCCGGAATGATTGTGAGCCCCACACACGGTCCATCTGGTTGACCGGATGCACCCTTACATAAAGAAACTGCGTATTGTCCGGAGAGATGATCGCGAGGTATTCATCCAGCGGCGTACAAACATTCGGCACGGGTTCCGGCACAAATTCGTGAATGTTTTTTTTTATCTCAATATAAAATTTCGCCCACCGAACCATTTCCACCGCCTGCGAGGTAAAAAAATCATAATCCTTGCCGAGCTTTTTTGTATCGTCGGCTATGTAATTGATATATTTCTCCAGGTAAATGATCGTGTTGGGCCAGTCCTCCGCGAGATAATATTGCAAACCAAGCTGGTAAAAAGGTTCCGCGCCTATTTCAGGGCAATTGTCCACAGCCGCTTTCAGGTAAGGAACTGCCGCCGGGTAACGGTTTGGATCTTTCCCATCAGCTTTCGCTTTGTTGATGAGCATTTTTGCAAGGGCAAGATTTGCATCCGGCCAGAGCGGCTCTTCTTCAAGCGTTTTATGCAATAAAGCTTTCCGCTCGTCCCAGTTATATTTTTTCTTGTCCTGGGATTTTTTATAATTCGCTTTCGCCTCCTCATTATCCGGTTCTGTGCAACCAGAAGCAGTTTCATCATCCTGCGCTACCAAACAAACCGGGCACGCCAGGAAAAGCAACACGCATAACCGGAAAAAAATAATTGTTTTCATAATGGGTTAACAGCTCTCTATCGAATGTTATGCCAGTCTTAATACGCGGTAGAGCGCATCAATCTTTCACGCAGGCATATCCATATTTATAAAAACAAAATCGCAATTTTGCTGAAGCTGACTGCTTTACTTCGGAGGACATTTTTCATCATGCTTCCGTTGCGCGTCCGCCACCGCGTCATTGTATTTTTTCGTGGCGGCATCTTTGGCTGCTTTATTGGCATCATCCGCTTTTTTACGCGCCGCATCCGCCGCGATTTTTTTGCCTGCTTTTTCCAGCGGATTTTTGAAGCTCTTTTCCAGCCTATCGGCTTCCGCGTAAGCCTGCGCTTTAGCATCATCAGCTGCTTTGTGCGCACTCTGACGCACATTTTCGGCCGACTGTTTAGCGCTTGCAAGCACATTGTCAGCTTCCACGCATGCTTTGTCCACCACAACACCTTTTACACTGTCCACCTTTTCCTTCACGATTTCCTTGATCTGCTCCTTCACCTGTTCCGCAAGATTTACGCCCGCCTCTTTCAGGTTGACTTTCACAGTCGGATCTGTAACTGTGCCACCGAAAGTTGCCTGGACGTTGACCACATCACCAAGCTTTACCGGAATTCCTTTCGAGGTCGCGGAAGAAAGCATTCCGTCGAGCGCCGCATTCGCGGGACCAAATTCTCCGCGCGGAACGCCGATGTTCATGACGTAATTGATTGTCTGATCAATTCCGGTTGACCCGCCGATCTGCCCTGTTGCATTGCCTACTTTAAAATCAAATGGCTGGGTGGTGACGCGGCCGTTTTCAATCTTAAAAGTGAGGTTATTGATATCATTCAGCGTCACTTTTTTGAACTTGTTAATCTTCAACGCCTCATCCAGCTTTTTCAGCGGCTCAAATCCATCAATAACAACCTGCCGTGTGTTCAGCGTTCCGGAACCATTCACCGACATCAGCACCGGCATCATTGTTTGATCGAGATCGCTTTTAAAATCCATATTTGTTGAAAACCGTCCGGTGGTGAATTTTCCAATCGGGACAAATTTCTGGATCGTTGTAAGCGTATTGTATGTTTGTTGAATATCAAAATCCGTAATGTTCATTTTAAAATCAACTTTTGGGATCAATGGATTAACTGTGCTGTAAACACCATTCATCACCATGCTTCCGCCAAGCAAATTCATTTTCAATTGGCTCAGATCAATTTTACGGTCGCGGATTATGATGGTGCCGGCCACATTATCCATATTGATATTATCATAGATCATCCGGGTGATCGTGGAATTCAAAACAAAATCTATGTTGGCAGGAACTTCAATAACAGACATGGGTTCCGAGGAGGTTTCCTCCGGCTTCGCTGTGGTGGCGGTTTCTTCCCCGGCAAACTCGTTCAGATCCATCATGGCAGAATTCATTGAAAAATTGCCATGCAAAAGCGCTGAATCGCTGAAAAGGTATTTCATGAGATTATCAATCCTGCCTGTGGCATGCAGATCATTCTTTCCGATCTTGCTGTCGAATTTTGTAAGCTGCACGAACTGCGGCGTAAAATTCAGATCGAGCGCGCTGATATTCATGTCAGGCATCCCGGTCGTTTTATAGAGCATATTTGAAATTGCAATCGTCCCCTTTGCCTCGAACTGATCATATTGCTCTTTTTCGATCTGCGACATCCTGCCTTTCATCGTTACGTCAGCATTTACTTTTCCGGTCAGCATTTCGTCTTTTTCCAGCGGCATTACATCCTTTAATGTTGCAAGATCAATGCTGCATTTCAGCCAGCCATTCAGGCTTGCATCGGTTTCCGGCGTGGCTACATGCAATTGCGCATCAACCGGGTTGCCGCCGAAATCCATGTGGAATTTGTTGACATCTATTTTCAAATCATTCGGAATGCCGGAAGCATCATTAATCTTACAGTCAATGTTGATCGAGCTGATAGGTTTCGGAACGGATGGATACTGAACGAAGCCGTCATTCACCTGCAGATTCAACGCGTAGCCTGGCATTTTATTTTCTTTTTCGCTGTATCGTCCCTTCGCCCAGCCATCGAACGCCAGCTTTCCGGAAGTTTTAACATTGGCAAAATCTTTCGTGTAGGCGCCCGGGATCAGAGAGAGGAAACTTTTGAATTCACTTTGTTTCGCTTTAAATTTCAGATCCATATCAATGTCTTCTTTCGGCATCGCCACAAAACCATCCAGCGAAAATCCCAGCTCATTGAAATTAAATTCATTGTCGCGGAAGGTGTATTTGCTATTCACCATGTCCATGTCGATGGCAGCATCCACTTTTGTATTCACCCGTTTCAGATAGGTCATGCCGCCATAATCCATGCTCCAGCGTTCAATGCCGAGGTCATTTTTCATGGTAAAATTATCCTGCGTAAAATCTCCGCTCATGGTGTAACTCAAGTCATCAAGGATGGTTTTGAATACCAATGCGGCGTCATCGTACACCACATAACCTTTATCGATCCTGAATTCATCGAGCGACATTTTAAAATTCGTTGGCTCCGCAGGTTCTCCGGGTTTTGCGGTGGTATCTCGTATTGTAATATCCCAGTTTGTTTTTCCGTCAGGCAATACGCGCGCGAGAATTCGCGGTCGTTCAAGGATAATTTTATTGATCTGGTATCGTTCGCCTTTGATGACACTCATCAGGTCCAGATCAAGTTTCAGCGCCGGAAGATATGCCAGCGTGTCGTTGACAAACACATCTTTTCCAACCACCCTCAGATCGTTAATGGTAAACCTGAAATCAGGGAAGCTGGTGATGAGCGAAAGATCAAAATCCCCCCATGAAACGGTCGCGTTCAAACTCTTGTTTATTTCAGCCTTTGCCAATTCCACGATCTTGTCTTTGAAAATAAAAGGCAGGATGATCGCTGTTATTAAAAGCAGCAGAATTGTAATGCCGGACCATTTCAGAATGCGGCGTACCGGGCTTTTCTTTTTGCGTGGATTGGTTTCCTGATTCATAAACACGTTGGATAGATTGGTTTCAAATATAGTCAAAGTCAACTCCGGATGATGGTACAATGACCCGGTTTCCGGTTGTTAAGTTTTCTTAATCCTTAATAAATCAGTCCTTGCCAAAAGTGCCGCTGCGCAACAAATGATCAGCGAGAACGAGCGCGCACATTGCTTCCACAACCGGAACAGCGCGGGGAACCACGCAGGCATCGTGCCTTCCTTTTCCCATCACTTCCACCGGTTGACCTTTGGTATTAACCGTCCGCTGCTTCTGCATGATGGTGGCAACCGGCTTGAACGCGACACGGAAATAGATGGCTTCACCATTACTGATGCCACCCTGTATGCCCCCTGAATAGTT
>DATDOQ010000189.1:0-7002 GCA_035293205.1 Bacteroidia bacterium | reverse complement strand
AAAATGGAGATCAAAAATAATATTCCTGTTGCCGTTGCGATGCGTACGATTGAATATTATTAGCGGGTTTGAATAATTTGAATAAATTACCCGACAAACCATCGAAAAAAACCGAAAGTCAACAATATATGAAAGCAACCGGAAAGACAGTAAAAGAGATTCTGACCAGCCTTCCTGAGGACAGGGCAGAACCTTTTAACAAGCTGCACGATGTCATTATGAAAAACCTGCCCAAAGGTTTTGAAGCTGCAATTAGTTATGGTGGATTGGGTTATGTTGTTCCGCATACACTTTATCCTGCGGGTTACCATTGTAAGCCAAACGAGCCGCTTCCATTTGCAGGAATTGCTTCGCAAAAAAATTCCATTAATTTTTACCACATGGGTATTTATTGCGATCCCAAATTATTGAAATGGTTCGTAACCGAATATCCCAAACACAGCAAGCAAAAGCTGGACATGGGAAAAAGTTGTGTCCGCTTTAATAAGTTAGATGAGATTCCCTATAAACTCATTGGCGAATTAATGAAAAAAATGAGTGCAAAAGAATGGATTGCAAAATACGAGGCAGCATTCAAGCCTAAATCAGGACCGGTTAAAACCAAATCCAAAAGATAGATTGTCGCAGACAAAAGAAGGCTCTGGCTTTCCGATTTCGCTGACGAAAATGAATATCAACAAAACGCGAGAGCCACTAGGACGTTGCAGGAATATTCTGCCAGTTTTCCTTTAAAGCAAAATCTTAAAACTCCCTTATTCATTTCCCCAAATTATCTCCTACCTTTCCACTCCCACTCTAACGCTTCACCTTCTTCTATGTCCCTTTTCATTTCCGCTTTAAACTCTGGCAGCAATGGCAACTGCTATTATGTTGGAAATGAAAACGAAGCTGTGCTCATTGACCAGGGAATTTCCTGCAAGGAGCTGGAAAAAAGAATGTTGCGCGCGGGATTGTCCATGAAAAAGGTCAGGGCGATTTTTGTTTCCCATGAGCACTCCGATCATATTCGCGGTGTAACGGCAACTTCCAGGAAATATGAAATTCCTGTGCATATTACCGGTCAGACCCTGGTGTCCAGCGGAATGGGAATCGATGAGGGATTGACGCGCACGTTTTCCGCGTATAAGCCGGTTCATGTAGGTCCAATTTCTGTAACCGCTTTCCCAAAATTCCACGATGCTTCCGATCCGCACAGCTTTGTGGTGGAGCAAAACGGGATCCGGATCGGTGTGTTCACGGATATTGGCGCGCCCTGCGATCACGTCATCCGGAATTTTAAAGGATGTCATGCCGCTTTTCTCGAAGCAAATTATGATGAAGAAATGTTGTCGAACGGTACGTATCCCGCGTATCTTAAAAAGCGGATCCGCAGCGATAAGGGCCATCTCTCCAACAAGCAGGCGCTCGATCTTTTTCTCAACCACCGGCCTGATTACATGAACTGCCTGTTGCTATCGCATCTTTCCCGGGACAATAATTCGCCAGAGCTTGTCGCGAAACTATTTGCAAAACATGCAGACGCGACCAAAATTGTCGTTTGTTCCCGCTATGAGGAAACTGCCGTTTACCGTATTGGGATTTCAACCGGCGGCCAGGAAGAAAAAAAGCCACAGCTGCGCCTCTTCCGTTGAAATGAGCCCTGCGCGGAAATAAACAGGTCATTCGTACCTTTGCGCCACACATGACATTGAACACCAATCCCCGGCCCAGCTTTGACGAAATTTACATGGAGCTCGCGGCGAACCTCGCTCTTCGTTCTCATTGCGTGAAAGCAAAAGTCGGCGCTGTCCTGACCAAGGACACACGCATTATTTCGCTCGGGTACAACGGTCCGCCGGCCGGCACGCACAATTGCGATATCGAATGGCCCGTGGAAGGCTGCCCGCGCGACAGCAAAGGAAGTTGCTCACTGGCGCTGCATGCTGAACAGAACGCAATTCTCTACGCGGCAAAAAATAATGTGCCGATCGAAGGCACAACCCTGTATGTAACCCTTTCCCCCTGCATTGCCTGCGCGCGCATTATCTACACAACCGGAATTAAAAAAGTGATCTTTAAATCATCTTACGCCGATTACAAGGGAATACAAAATGACGAGGGCGTGGATTTTTTGCGAAAGTTTGGCGTTGAAGTGACGCGTTTCGAAGAATTAAAATAACACATGGAAAAAAAAGGCGTACTAATGCCCCTTATTTGCGGATTGTTGCTCGGCGGCGGCGTCCTGCTTGGCAGCTATATGGACCGGCCCGGTTTTTCCGGCGACGGATTCTTCGATGCATCGGACCGCGAAAAAAAGCTGGCCTTCGGGAAGATCCGCTCCGTCATGCGGTACGTGGAGAAAAATTATGTGGATTCCATTGATCCCGAGCTGCTGACCGACCGCACGCTGGAAGCAATGCTCCACACGCTCGACCCGCATTCCGGTTATTATACCGCGGAAGAAATCAAAGCCATGAACGAACCGCTGGAAGGAAATTTTGAGGGCGTTGGAATAGAATACAACTTTCTCCGCGATACGCTGGTAGTTCTCGCGGTGATACCCGGAGGACCATCTGAACAGGCGGGTTTATTGCCCGGCGACCGGATCATAAAAGCGGACGGCGCTTCTTTAACCGGCAAAGCTGCGAATGATAAATTCGCAAAATCAAAATTGCGCGGACCAAAAAACACCCAGGTAAAGGTTACAGTTTTTCGTCATGGCAGTAAAGATCCATTCGCTTTGATCATTACAAGAGGTAATATTCCAATCGTAAGCGTCGAATCGTTTTACATGCTCAACCCAGAAACCGGCTACCTGAAGCTGGTGCGTTTTTCTGAAACAAGTCATAAAGAGTTTACCGCTGCTGTGGATTCGCTGATAAAGCAGGGAATGAAAAAACTGGTTTTTGATCTGCGCGCCAATGGCGGTGGTCTTCTTGAACAAGCGGTGCTGATCGCTGATGAATTTTTACCCGCCGGGAAACTGATCGTTTATACAAAAGGACGTCACGAAGGAAAAAAAACGGAGAAGGCGACCACGCGCGGTAAGCTTGAAACGATTCCGCTTGCTCTCCTGGTTGATGAAAACTCGGCTTCCGCAAGCGAGATCGTGGCAGGCGCCATCCAGGACAACGACCGCGGGCAGGTGATCGGAAGAAGAACTTTCGGTAAAGGATTGGTGCAAACTGAAGAAGTGCTTTCGGACGGTTCAGCATTCCGCCTGACCATTGCGCGGTATTACACACCAACCGGGCGTTGCATTCAAAAGCCGTATGATAAAGGAATCGAAGCGTATGCGGACGAAGAAAACGTGCGATACCTGCACGGCGAATTGTTGAACCAGGACAGCATTCATTTCCCGGATTCCTTAAAATTCAAAACGCCTGGTGGAAGAACGGTGTACGGCGGCGGCGGGATCATGCCGGATGTTTTTGTGCCGCTCGATACCACAGGCCGGTCAGGTTATATGGCCAGCCTGATCAGCAGAAATAATATCACGATCTGGTCTCTGGACTACACCCGGCGCCATAAGTCGGAACTGCTGCGAAACACATTATCGGAGTTTGTCGAAAAATTTATGGTAACGGAACAAATGATTGCTGAATTAGCAGCTGTTGGCGGCAGGAAAAATGGAAAACAAAATCATTTACCCGAAGCGCAGACGATTCTCCGGAGGGCGATGAAAGCAGCCATTGCAAGAAATCTTTGGGGCGATAAAGGATATTACCAGGCGATCAACCAAAATGATCCGGTCATAAAAACGGCCATCGCTGCGCTGAAATAAAAAATATTGACCGGATGTTTTTCCGGCCAATATGTAATCCAACTTTTACTTTTGCTGCGTTGACTTTTTAATAGAGTCTTCTCGCATAAGCGAGTCTTCCAGTTTCTTGATTTTATCCAGTGAATCCATAAGCGCGTTTGCGCGGGTCATAGAATCAATCATATGTTCCGTAGTTGAGGAATCGGCTGATCTATCGGCTGCCAATGCGACCGAATCCGCTATACGGTCTTCTTCAGATTGTCCGCAGGAAACGAAGCCGGTGGCAAGCATGCCGGCAATAGCGAATACCAATGTCTTTTTCATGGGTGGGTGGTTGGTTTGAGCCGCTAATTTAGAAAAATGCATATATAAAATAACCGGAACCGTTGAAATGTTCCATAACCATTATCTATCAGCGGATAAATATTTCTATGAATTTTTTTTGGTCTTACTCCATTTGCCCTATTTATCTTTGATGCTGGTTTACAAACAATTCACTCTTAATCTTTCAATCCGATGGCTTACGAATTACCAAAGCTCCCTTACGCTTATGATGCGCTGGAGCCGCATATCGACGCGCGCACGATGGAGATCCACCATACCAAGCACCACCAGGCTTATGTGACAAATGTGAATAATGCGATCAAGGATACAGATGGGGACAAGCTTTCCATCGAAGATCTTTGCCGGAACATATCCAAATACCCGGTAGCGGTACGCAATAATGGCGGCGGTCATTACAACCATTCACTTTTCTGGAAAATTCTGAAGCCGAATGGAGGCGGAGCGCCTGCAGGTGATGTGGCAAGCGGAATCGATAGCGCATTCGGCAGCTTCGATAATTTTAAAACACAGTTTGCCAATGCGGCTACCACGCGCTTTGGCTCCGGATGGGCCTGGCTGATCGTGGGGTCGGATAAAAAATTCGCCATTTGTTCAACACCCAACCAGGACAATCCGCTGATGGATATCGCGGAAACCAAAGGAACACCGATTCTCGGTCTCGATGTATGGGAACACGCCTATTACCTGAATTACCAGAACCGCAGGCCAGACTATATTTCCGCATTCTGGAATATCATTAACTGGGATGAAGTGGCTTCCCGGTTGAATGCATCGAAATAAAAATTTTAACTTAGAGGCTGCAGGAAACGCAACGAAAATTGGCACGAAGCCGTATAAAGGTTTTAAAAGTCAATTCCTGAACAGCTTCCCTGAAGGCAGCTTTTCAAAAATTAACCCGCAAAATCAAATCTAACGTACATGAAAAAACATTTCCTCAAAATTTCGACTGCAGTTATGGTGGCATGTAGCATTCCCTGCGCTGTAAGCGGACAAAAGAAAGCAATGCAAATCGTTCCCACCGCTGGAGTCGGATACAGCATCACCGGCGCTCTGATGGGCTTTATAAGCAACGGACTGAACGCAGTCGATGTTGAATCTTCCAAAACCCCGGTTATCATTGGTGGCGCTGATTTTGCCGTGACCGATATATTCAGCGTGGGCGGCATCTATACTTATCAGGGGCTTACCGTGAAATATAACAGCTACCAGGTTGAGGATACAGCAGGCAACATGATTACTATCACAGGCGATTTTAAAGATGTGCTGTCCAGACAAAGCGTCGGTGTGCGTTCCCTATTTCATTTCGGGCAAAACGAAGATTTTGACCTGTATTCCGGCGCGCGTTTCAGCTATGTGTGGTGGAACTACAATGGACGCGAAGATTTTGATGCGAGCATGCTGAGCTTTGGAAGCCCCGTGAAAGTACAGGCGCTTTTCGGAATGCGTTATTTCTTCATTCCAAACCTTGGCATCGGCATGGAGTTCGCCGTTGGCGCAACCTATTTCATGTCATTTGGTCTGAACGGCCGGTTCGGCGGTATTTAAAAAAGTCATTAGTCAATAGTCATTAGGGGTCGCGAAAACTGTTTAGTTAACCCCCTAATGACTATTGTCTAATGACTAATGCCTTTTTTTACTCAACCGTTACAGATTTCGCAAGATTCCTCGGCTGGTCCACATTGCAGCCACGCAGGACAGCGATATGGTACGCGAGGAGCTGAAGCGGAACAACGGAAACCAGCGGCGCCAGCTTTTCGTCCGTCTCCGGGATCTCGATCACATGGTCCGCCATTTTTTTCACGGCGGTATCGCCTTCCGTTACCACGGCAATGATCTTTCCGCGCCGCGCTTTTACCTCCTGAATATTGCTCACCACCTTCTCGTACGAAGCGCCTTTTGTGGCGATCACCACCACCGGCATTTCTTCATCGATTAACGCGATCGGTCCATGTTTCATCTCTGCTGCAGGGTAGCCTTCCGCATGGATGTATGAAATTTCTTTCAGCTTCAGCGCGCCTTCAAGGGCAACCGGGAATGTATAGCTGCGGCCCAGGTAAAGAAAATTATGCGCGTCTTTAAAAATGGATGCGAGATATCTCAGCTGGTCGTCTTTCTGCAGCACACGTTCGATCTTACCCGGGATCGACTCGAGTTCGCTGAGCATTTCGTGGTAATGCCTTTCGGTGATGGTTCCGCGTTTTACACCCAGCAGGAGCGCCATCAGTGTAAGCACCGTTACCTGCGATGTAAATGCTTTGGTAGATGCAACACCGATCTCCGGTCCGGCGTGCGTGTAAGAGCCGCCATGTGTTGCCCGCGGAATGGACGAGCCAACAACATTGCAAACGCCAAAAATAGTTGCGCCTTTTGATTTCGCCAGCTCAACCGCCGCAAGCGTATCGGCCGTTTCGCCCGACTGTGAAATGGCAATAATTATATCATTCTCATAAATGACGGGATTCCTGTACCGGAATTCGGAAGCATATTCCACTTCAACCGGGATGCGCGCAAGGTCCTCGAACAAATACTCGGCAACAAGGCCGGCATGCCACGAAGTGCCGCATCCGACAATGATGATGCGGTTGGCATTGCGGAATTTCTGCAGGTGGTCACGGATCCCTCCAAGCGCCACAATGCCTTCGGTTGCATTGATCCTCCCGCGCATACTGTCGCGCACCGAACGCGGCTGCTCGTAAATTTCCTTGAGCATGAAATGATCGAACCCGCCTTTTTCGATGGCCTCCAGCTGAATCTGAAGCTCCTGGATATAAGGTGTGATCTCTTTATTCCGGATCGTTTTAATTTGAAGGTTGTTGTTACGGTCCACAACCGCGATCTCTTCATCCTGAAGATAAACTACATTTTTTGTGTATTCAACGATCGGCGTTGCATCCGAGGCGACAAAAAATTCACCT
>DATDOQ010000188.1:0-3553 GCA_035293205.1 Bacteroidia bacterium | reverse complement strand
AAAACCTGTTCAATGCGCATGATGACGTTCAAAGCCGGGTTGGAAGAGGCTATTCGCCGCGCAGCCCCGGAAGTGAAAGCAGTGGAAGCGGTTAACCTGATCGCTGATGTAGCTGAAAACTGATCATGCATGAAGTTTATCAAAGAAATTCCCAAAAGGTTTTCCCGCTAAGGTGAAAACCTTTTTTTTATACTCCATTCAAAAAAAATGGCCATACTGACAGAGGAAAAAAAAGACAGCGTCGTAATTCTTTTTGCCGGCGATTCCGGTGACGGCATCCAGCTGACCGGAACGCAATTCACAAACACCACCGCGCTCTACGGTAACGACGTCAGCACATTCCCGAATTTTCCGGCTGAAATACGCGCGCCGCAGGGAACGCTTGCCGGAGTTTCGGGTTTCCAGCTGCATTTCGGAGGTGTGGAAATCGATTCGCCGGGCGACAGCAGCGACGTGCTTGTCGTAATGAACGCGGCGGCGCTAAAAGCCAGTATTCATGAGTTGAAAAACGGCGGAACGATCATCGCCAATTCCGACGGTTTCGATTCGAAAAATCTGAGACTGGCCAAATATCCGGACGGGGTGAATCCAATTACGGATGGTTCGCTTGCAGGATATCACCTGATCACCATTGACGTTACAAAAATGACGCGCAATGCGCTGTCGGGTTCCGGTCTGGGCACGAAAGAAACGGACCGTTCGAAAAATATGTTTGTCCTCGGGCTGATCTGCTGGATGTACAACCGTTCGCTCGATCCAACCATTGAATTTTTGCAGGAGCAATTCAAAAAACGTCCGGAGCTGATCGAAGCGAATGTCAAAGTGCTTCACGCGGGATATAATTTTGGTGATACCACCGAAACGCCGATGGCCCGTTACGAGGTCAAAGCCGCGCAACTGCCGGCGGGAACTTACCGGAGCATCACGGGTAACCAGGGAACAGCATTGGGTCTGATAGCGGCCGCGCGCAAAAGCAATCTTGACCTCTTTTACGCGACGTACCCGATAACACCGGCTTCCGACATCCTGCATGAATTATCGAAGCATAAAAATTTCGGCGTCAAAACTTTCCAGGCGGAAGATGAAATTGCCGCTGTTACCTCTGCCATCGGCGCGTCTTTCGGAGGGAATATCGGCGTTACCGCTTCGTCGGGTCCCGGCATTGCATTAAAAACAGAAGCGATCGGCTTAGCCGTTATGCTCGAACTTCCGCTGGTAATCATCAACGTTCAGAGGGGCGGACCCTCCACCGGTCTCCCGACAAAAACGGAGCAGGCCGATCTGCTGCAGGCGCTTTATGGTCGCAACGGCGAATGCCCGGTTGCAGTGATTGCCGCGGCAACCGCTCACGATGCTTTCGAAACGGTTTATGAAGCCTGCCGCATCGCCATTGAACACATGACGCCGGTTATTTTTCTCAGCGACGGGTATATAGCAAATGGCGCGGAGCCCTGGCGTTTCCCTACGGCGGCAAACCTGCCATCTATCACGCCCCGGTTCGCGAAAAATGATTTGCGAGCAGGTGAAAAATTCATGCCTTATGGCCGTGATGAAAAACTGGTGCGCAAATGGGCGATTCCGGGAACGAAAGGTTTGGAACATCGTGTTGGCGGTCTTGAAAAAGAAGACGGGACCGGAAATATTTCTTACGATCCGGATAACCATGAGCATATGATTAAGACGCGGGAGTCGAAAGTGGCCAGGATAGCCGATTTTGTCCCCGAACAAAAAACCGACAGCGGCGCGCCGCAGGGAAAGCTGCTGGTGCTGGGATGGGGATCAACGTATGGAGCAATCCGTACTGCCTGCCGTGAATTGCGCAAGGAAGGTGTGGAAGTTTCGCACGCGCATGTCCGCTACCTGAATCCGCTGCCAAAAAATCTTGGCGCACTGATAAAAAGTTTTGATCATGTGCTTATTCCTGAAATGAATAATGGCCAGCTGGTAAAAGTTCTCCGCGATGAATTTATGGTGGACTGCATTCCGTTCAACAAGATCAAAGGCATTCCGTTTACGGCCACGGAACTGAAAGAAAAAATAAAAAGTATTTTGAAATAGAGCGATACCCCTATGGATCAGACAACCGAAACGCAAAAATTAACAGCCAAAGATTTCGTAACCGACCAGGAAGTGCGCTGGTGCCCGGGATGCGGCGATTATTCTATCCTGAAGCAGGTTCAGAGCGTCATGCCCGAGCTTGGATTGAAGCGGGAAGAAATTGTTTTTATTTCCGGCATCGGATGTTCCTCCCGTTTTCCGTATTACATGGAAACGTATGGCATGCACAGCATTCATGGAAGGGCTACTGCTGTTGCAACTGGTCTGAAAGCAACACGCCCGGATCTGAGCGTCTGGATCATCACCGGCGACGGGGATTCGCTTTCCATTGGCGGAAATCACCTGATCCATCTTTTGCGCCGGAATCTCGATGTAAATATTCTTTTGTTCAACAATGAAATTTATGGATTAACGAAGGGGCAGTATTCACCGACAAGCCGTCCCGGACAGGTATCGAAATCATCGCCAATGGGTGTGATCGATCATCCATTCAATCCGCTTGCACTTTGCCTGGGCGCTTCCGGAACATTCATCGCGCGTTCGATGGACCGCGATCCGGTGCACCTGCGGAATATTCTTCTCCGGTCGCACAAGCATAAGGGAACTTCGCTTGTTGAAATTTACCAGAACTGCAATGTGTTTAACGACGGCGCCTTTGAAATATACACGGAAAAAGCAACGCGTAAGAATGAAACGCTGTTCCTGGAAAACGCGAAACCGCTGATCTTCGGGGATAATAATAATCTTGGAATTCGCCTGGACGGATTTACGCCGCGGGTGGTCAATCTTTCAGAAGTGTCCGCGAATGATCTCTGGATTCACGATGACCGCGATCTGGGAAAAGCAACCCTGCTGGTGCGTTTCTTCGAGGATCCCGCAAAAGAAGGCCATCTGCCGCGGCCATTTGGCGTGTTTTATGAAGAAGACCGCTCGTGCTATGAAGATCTCATGGAAAAACAGGTCCGGCTGGCCAAAACGCAAAAAGGCGAAGGCGATCTGGATGCGCTCATCCGGGGAAAAAACACCTGGGAAATAAACTAGGATCTTTTTGTAGTTGTATTATACTTCAACCACCGCCGGAGGGTTATCCCTTCCTTAAACGAATTTTATCCCGGATTTATTTGATCAGCTGTGTGTTGATATATTCCCGGATCCTGTCCGCGTTCTTTTTTGAAAAATCGGTGTACTGCCCATGGATCCAGTAATGAAAAGCGCTGATGAAGCAGTAACAATCCAGCCAGCCGGCCTTCTGCATATCGCGCGCAAAAGGAAAGTTTTTAAATACCTCATCGTTTTCCGAATTTGATTTTTTCAGCATTGACTCCCAGCTGAACACTTCCAGGTATTTCGATTCGGTGAGGCTTTGTTTTTTCGTGATCACGCCTTCATCATTGCAATAATCCTCGATCCGGTCCTTCGCGTCGTGATAAGCGTTCCACGGTTCGATCGTGGTAGTTTCAGCCGATTCAGTGATCTTGTTCGGAAACACCGGCCG
>DATDOQ010000187.1:0-8924 GCA_035293205.1 Bacteroidia bacterium | reverse complement strand
AACGACTTTCCCCTTGATTCCGCCCTGGTCCTGGGCAGATGCAACCGTGAAGCCTGCCAACAGGATGGCAAGAACAACGTAGAGTTTTCGCAGCATAATGGTTCTGTTTCGAATTTATTATTGGTCGTGCAAATGAGGCCGGTAAATATAGAAAGTTTTATTTCTGGTGTGCAAATTTAGTTTTTGCAAATATTTACATTTCCAGAAACAGGTTTATCAGCTGAAAACCAGCCAATAAAAACTCTCCGGCAAAATCAACCGGTCAAAATTTAAGTTGGATATTACCCGCTGCGGGGGGATGTTGCAGCGGAGCAGTAAATTGTTTTTTACTGCCACTTTCCGGTACGAAACCGGACCATTCAGTTGCACCGTTCCCAAAAATCCGGGAGAAAGATGCTACGGGAATAACCGTCAACTAACCATTTAAAAGAACGATGTACATACAAAAATAGTTAAACCGCACATAGAAACAAGGAACCGCTCCTGCTTTCTTTTTGCCGGTGGACATGGACGGGCACGTGGTAATAAAGGATGAATAAGTGGCGGCCCGCCTTCGCCCCGATAGCCATCGGGGCTACGGCGGACAAGTGAGGGAGGAGAAGGGATTGTGAATGAAATTCAGGGGGAAAATCAAAAACTTATCAATGGAAAATCTTTTTCCACCAGCGAACGAGAAAAAAATCGCGTTTGTTTTCATTCACTTTCTGGGCTTTCTTCGCGTTTTTTTTCATACGCTTGCGCGTTTCCTTGCTGTTATATTTTTTATGATATTCCTTTTTCGATTTTTCATCGTTCATTTTCTGCTGGCGCTGTTTTTTCCAGTCCGTTTTTTGCTTTTTGCGGTCGGCGCGGCTGGAAGGTGCTTTCTCCTCTGTTTTTTTTGCATCCGGCGCCGGGGCATCCTGAGCGGGCGCGCCGAAAGGCATCAGCAAAGCAACAAAAATGATAAGGAAACGTCTGATGAGGTAAATAAACATCGTTACAATATTACTCTTTATTAGCCTGCAAACGAAGTGCCAGAAGCCGGAGTAGCAATCATCAATAAGGGCAATGGGCAATTAGAGCAATGGGCAATAAACAATTGGGCAATTTGCAATGAAAGAAATAGGCAATAAAAACCTGACTCCTCACGCGTCACTCCATTCTTAATAGTGCGCCGGCATGTGCGAATCAGCACATTTATCCACCGAAGTGTAGCGCAGGAGGATCGAATCATCGGCATATCTCATTAACTCATTGCCTCATTAACTCATTATCACATTTAATTCGTTACCTCCAGCACCGAACCATCAAACACACACCTGTACGCTTTAAGCGGCACCACGGCAGGTCCTGAAATGGGTGATCCATCGCTCATAAGGAATTGTGATTCGCAGCTGTAATCTTTCATGATCACATTATTGCTGGTATCCACGCTTACAATAGAAGATGATTCGTCCACTTTGTAAGGACAGGCGCGATCGTAGGCGGAAAATTCGCTGGTGCCTTTCCGGTAAATGATCAGACCGCGGTACCCGCCCGTAAAATACTTCCAGCCCCCGACAGCGGTGAGCGGCATGTTTTGCGGATCATTGACATAAATAGTGAGGTTCACATAAGTCTCCGGCACATATTGTTCATTTTTCCTGCAAGAAAAAAAAAGCAACATAAGTAAGAGAAAAGTGAAACGGCAGCGCATGATGAACAAAGATAAGTCTAGCGCAAATAACCAGGGACAATAAAACACCACTGGTTAAGCAGGATCTTTACAAAAGCTACTCGCTGTGTGATTGGCTCATTTCCCGTATTGCCGATTGCACATTGGCCTTATTGCCTATTGTCAATTGCAATATTGCAGACGCGCCTCTCAATAGCGATAATGCTCCGGCTTGAAGGGGCCATCTTTTTGCACACCGATATATTCTGCCTGTTCGCTGGAAAGCGTTTCGAGTTCCACACCGATCTTTTTCAGGTGAAGGCGCGCCACTTTTTCATCGAGATGCTTCGGCAGCGTGTAAACCTTTTTCTCGTAACGATCGGTATGAGTCCAGAGCTCAATTTGCGCGAGCGTCTGATTTGTAAAAGAATTGGACATTACAAATGAAGGATGTCCTGTAGCGCAGCCGAGATTCACCAGGCGACCTTCGGCAAGCACGATGATGTCTTTTCCGTCAATGGTGTACTTATCCACCTGCGGCTTGATGACATCTTTTGTGTGGCCATAATTTGTATTCAGCCAGGCCATGTCAATTTCCGTATCAAAATGACCGATGTTGCAAACGATGGCATTGTGCTTCATCGCTTTGAAATGGCGATCAGTTACAATGTCTTTGTTGCCTGTGGCCGTTACAATAATGTCGGCGCGTTTCACCGCGTCATCCATGCGTTTTACTTCGTAGCCATCCATGGCGGCCTGCAGCGCGCAGATAGGATCGATTTCAGTTACAGTCACACGTACACCCTGGCTGCTTAGCGATTGCGCGGAGCCTTTTCCCACGTCACCGTAACCTGCAACCACCGCGACTTTTCCGGCAAGCATTAGGTCGGTTGCACGGCGAATGGCATCCACCAGTGATTCGCGGCAGCCGTATTTATTATCAAATTTTGATTTTGTTACCGAATCATTGACATTGATCGCCGGCATGAGCAGCGTACCTTTTTTCATGCGCTCATAGAGACGATGTACGCCGGTTGTGGTTTCTTCCGAGAGTCCGCGGATACCTGCTGCAAGCTCCGGGTATTTATCAAAAACCATATTGGTAAGATCGCCGCCATCGTCGAGTATCATATTGAGCGGCTTGCGGTCCTTACCGAAAAAAAGCGTTTGCTCAATGCACCAGTCAAACTCTTCCGCATTCATTCCTTTCCAGGCATAGACGGAAATTCCTGCCGCCGCGATCGCTGCCGCCGCATGATCCTGCGTGGAAAAAATATTACAGGATGACCAGGTCACCTCTGCGCCCAATTCAATAAGCGTTTCAATAAGCACAGCCGTCTGGATGGTCATGTGCAGGCAACCAGCGATACGCGCGCCTTTCAAAGGTTTTGAAGCCCCGAATTCTTCGCGCAATGCCATCAATCCGGGCATCTCCGCTTCTGCCAGTCTGATCTCTTTTCTGCCCCATGCTGCCAGTGAAATATCGCTGACTTTATATGGAATGTACGTGTCGGTGGTCACTTTGCTCATTTTAGATTGGTTTTTTAGGACTGCAAAGGTAAACAATTCCCCTTTTATTTTCCTTATTCTGTCAATTTGCCGGACTGAATTACCAACCGCACCGCATACATTTGCCGATGCCTTTGAAAGAACATCGCCGCATTACGGAAAATTGCCAGCTTGGGATCTGGCAGGTAACCGAAGAGGAGCCGGAACTCCAGGCAGCAATGCCGCTTTCCTCAGCTGAACGCGATGTATTTGACAAATTCACGCATCCTTACCGGAGAAAACAATGGCTGGCGACACGAATATTGCTTGATAAGCTGATGCCGGGGGCGCGCATTGATTACGATGTTTCCGGCAAACCATTCACCAATTATCATGGGATGCATATTTCACTTTCGCACACCGGGAAACTAATCGCGCTGATTGCTGATGTAGATCCATGCGGCATTGATATTGAAACGCTCCGTCCCACCATTTCGCGGATCGCCCATAAATTTTTGTCCCCGGTTGAAATGGCAGCAGCACAATCCGGATCTGCTTCTGAAAGAATGCATATCTACTGGAGCGTTAAAGAAGCGCTTTACAAAGTTTACGGGAAAAAAAATGTTTCTCTCAGAACGAATATATTTGTCGCAGCGTTTGATAATGTCAATAAAGGCCACACACGCGCGACCCTGCAACACGAGCATCATTTCCTGGAAAAGCAAGTCAATTACGAAATCGCAAACGGTTATGTCCTTGCCTGGACAAATCCGGTCAACGCTGGCGGCCTAAGGATTGAAAATTGAAAGATTGAGCAGTATGAATGATCTTTATAATGAGCTGATCCGAAAAAGCGAGACAGGAAAAAAAAGTCTGGCTGTCCTTATCGATCCGGATCACCAGGATCATTTGGGGGAATTGGTGAAGCATGCAGCGATTCATCCTCCTGATTATTTTTTTGTCGGTGGCAGCGTGCTGAATGGCGGGAATCTTGAAAAATGTATTGCCGCGATCCGGGGCAAAAGCAAAATTCCCATTCTTTTATTTCCGGGAAATGAAATGCAGATTACCGCTTCTGCTGACGGTTTGCTCCTGCTCACCCTCATTTCCGGGCGCAACGCCGATTTATTAATCGGAAGGCATGTTGCGGCAGCGGCAATGATCCGTGCTAGCCGGGTAGAAATTATTCCAACCGGTTACCTTTTGGTGGAAAGCGGATCGGCGACAAGTGTCAGTTATATCAGCAACACTTTGCCGGTGCCCAGGAATAAAAGCGGCCTCGCGACACTTACTGCCATGGCAGGTGAACAGCTTGGCTTAAAGATGATCTATCTTGAAGCGGGAAGCGGCGCACAATTGCCGGTGCCGTTGGAAATGATCACAGAAGTGAAAAATAATATTTCAATCCCGCTGGTAGTTGGCGGTGGCTTAAGATCAGCGGAAGAAATTGAAGCGCGTTGCCGCGCGGGGGCCGATATGATTGTCGTGGGCAACATCCTTGAACAAAATCCGGGGCTGCTTGGCAGCTTCGTGGAAAAAGTACGGGCATTCTGATTATGAAACTGATCGTTATATCTCCATCCAAAACAATCGACGACGAAACAAAGATCGTCACGTCACTCTTTGAGCACGGTCTCAAAACTTTTCATTTACGCAAACCGGCCATGCGCACACGCGATCTGCGCCATTTTATCAACAGCATTCCTGCACATTTTCACAACAGGATCGTCATTCACAATCACCATTCGCTCATGGCAGATTTTAAGTTGGGCGGGGTGAACCTGGCGCGTCATCACCTCCACTATTCGCCCCGAAACTGGATCCGGATTCAATTCATCCGGTTCCGTAATCGAAACGGGTCGATCAGTACAACCTTTCATAAGCTGGGATCCCTTTATGAGAACAAGCGCACATTGGATTACGTATTGCTGGGAACAATTTTTGATCCTGTAAGTGGAAAATTCAATGCCGGCTACAGCGAACACAGTTTGCGGGCAGCGCTTGAAAAAATAAAAACGCCGGTGATCGCGCGTGGCGGAACATCTTTTGAGAATATTCAGATATGTCGCGATCTTGGATTTTCCGGCATTGCCTATTCGAGCGCAGTCTGGAAAAAACCGGATCCGCTTTCCGCTTTTTGCGAGATCGCTAACCGGTACCGCGAGCTGAATATCCCTGTTGAATGAGCTGGCCGGATCTGGAATCAGTGATAATGCAAACCATTCGTGAAACATCACTGGTTCTCTGGGCTGCGTTTTTCCTGCTGGTGCTTTACATTTTTCTTGCCGCAAAGGAAAATATTTTTTGCTGGCCGGTCGGCATTGCCGGTTCAATCCTTTCGGTGGCGGTATATTTTTCTGAAAATTATCCATTCGAAGCCTGGCTGAATATCTGCTACGCGTTACTGGGTTTTTATGGTTGGTTTGAATGGCAGAAAGGAAGAAAAAAAAATGTTGAAGTGGATAGTGGTCCGTCTGACAAACCAATTGTGAACATGCGGCCAAAACATTTGGTTATCGCTTTATTTTGCGGCGCTGCAGGAGCCTTGTTTTTAGGTTTTATTGGCTCAGAAATTACAGCTTCAGCAAAACCATGGGCAGACGCTTCAATCGCTTCTTTCAGTCTTCTTGCCACCTGGATGACTGCAAAAAAGTACATCGAAAACTGGCTTTTCTGGATCGTGACTAATGCGGGCGCCGCTGTTCTGTATTTTGCCACGGGTCCACGTATGTATGTTTTTGCTTTGTTGTTTTTACTTTACACTTTTATGTCTGTTGCCGGCTATTTTTCATGGAGAATAATTCAAAAAAGATCAGGCGCGTAGCCATTCTCGGCGCGGAAAGCACCGGAAAAACCACGCTGGCACGTTCGCTTGCTTTACGGTTCCGCACACAGTGGGTTTCTGAATATGCCCGTGAATACACGGCGCTCCACGATGAGCCTTATTCGGGCGGTGACATTGTGCGTATTGCTGAACACCAGCTCCGGGAGGAAGAAACGCTTGCGCAGTCCGCCGATAAATTTTTATTTCTGGACACAGAATTTATTATCGCAAAAATTTGGAGTGAAGATGTCTTTGGCTTTTGTCCGGCATGGATCCTGGATAAGCTGAAAACACACCGCTATGATCTTTACCTGCTCACTGCCAATGACCTTCCATGGATCCCGGATCCGGTGCGTGTAAATCCGCAACGGCGGGATTATTTTTTTAATCTATATAAAAAGGAGCTGCTGGAAAATAATTTTCCTTTCGAAATTATCACCGGCCGTTATGAAGCTCGTTTGCTGAATGCGATCAATGTAATCAGGAAACGGTGGGGCAATTTGCAATAGAGCAACTTGCAATGTGGTAATGTGGCAATGTGGCAAATGTGAAAATGTGGCAATGTGGCAATGTGGCAATGTGAAACAATCGACAATGAAGGCAATTTGTACTTCGTGCTTCATAAATCGCATGATTCGTATTTCGTACTATTCATCTTTCGTACCCGATAGCCATCGGGTTCGTACTTCGTAAATCGTAAATCGTAAATTGCAAATTGAAAATCAATCAGGCAATCTGAAATAAATTTGCGCATAAAGGATCGCGCGAAAGAAAATTAAAGTAATTTCGTCGCTGATCCAAGGGGTGCCCCTTTCGAAATTTTCGAAAGAAAAGGGCTGAGATCATACCCGGCGGAAGCGCATCAAAAACGCCAACCGCACACCTGATCAAGTTAATACTTGCGTAGGGACACTGGATTCGCAGGAAGTGTGATGCTTCCCCTTTTTCACAATACTGCGAATCACAACGGATAATCTGCATGAATAAATTTTTCATTGTTATGGCAGCTCCGCTTATGCTGTCATTTCCACTTGCCGGTCAGCAAACCGTTACCGGAAAAGTTACCGATCTCAGCACGGGATCAGCGCTTCCTTCCGCAACTGTTCAGCTGGCAGGAACCTATTATTTTACTTCGACTGACCAGGATGGAAACTTCCGCTTCCCGGACGTAAAGGGAGGCAACGTCTGTGTGATTGTCCGCTATCCGACATACCAGGCAGACACGGTTTGTTTTTCATTGCCACAGGAAAAACCGGCGGGGATTGCGCTGCTGCAGACTGCCGCAACCCGCGATGAAGTAATTATTTTAGCGACACGGGCAGATGAGAATTCCGGTGTTGCCTATTCAACCGTCACGAAAGAAGAAATTGAGCAGCAGAATTACGGACAGGACGTTCCTTATATCCTGAACAATGAACCGTCGGTGGTCACAACGTCCGACGCGGGCGCAGGTGTGGGTTATACCGGTATCCGGATCCGCGGGTCGGATGCGACGCGTGTGAATGTTACCATCAACGGCATACCCGTGAACGATGCGGAATCGCAGGGAACTTATTGGGTGGATATTCCTGATCTGGCTTCATCCACTGAAGATATCCAGGTGCAGCGGGGCGTTGGCACATCGGCGAATGGCGCGGGAGCATTCGGCGGTTCGATCAATCTTCGCACAGATGCGCTTGCTACCAATCCTTACAGCACGGTGATGCTTTCGGGCGGATCCTACAATACATTTCGTTCAACCGCAAAATTCGGGACAGGATTACTCAACCAAAAATGGGCGTTTGATGGCCGTCTTTCTTACATCCGTTCCGACGGTTATATTGACCGCGCCAGCTCAGATCTGCGCTCATGGTATTTTTCCGGTGGCTATTATGGAGATAATCTCACGATCAAAGCCATCACATTTTCCGGCCGTGAAAAAACTTACCAATCATGGTACGGCGTTGTGCAGGATTCGCTTGCCACCAATCGTACTTATAATATGGCAGGTGAATATTATGATATGAATGGAAATATACATTATTATAATAATGAAACTGATAATTACGGACAGGATTATTACCAGCTGCATTTCAGCGCCAGAGGAAACGCGAACTGGAATTTCAACCTGAGCTTTCATGCCACAAAAGGAAACGGATATTACGAGCAATATAAACAGGGCCAGTTCCTCGCGGATTACGGCATATACGATACAACGGGCATGCCTGTTGACCTGGTGCGCCGGCTTTGGCTTGACAACTGGTTTTACGGAATTACATATGCCATTCATTACGACGACAAGAAAAAACTGAACATGACCATCGGCGGGGCATTCAATAATTACGAAGGCGCACATTACGATGAAATCATCTGGGCCACCAATTTGCCGCAGGGAATTCCTCCGGTTTACCGGTACAACAATAATTTTGCCGTCAAATCGGATGGAAATATTTTTGCGCGTTTGAATTATTCCGTCACTTCCGCTTTTAATATTCATGCAGATCTTCAGTACCGGATGACGGGTTATCATTTTACCGGTTTCGATACCAATTTTGTCAAAGTTCCACAAGAGATTGCGCTTAATTTTGTAAATCCAAAGCTCGGCCTTACCTGGCGCGCCAGTGAAAAGCATACGTTCTATGGATTTTTTGGAATTGGGAATAAAGAGCCGAACCGGGATGATTTTGTGAATACGACCAGCAACAGCAGACCAAAACACGAAACATTGTTTGATACGGAAGCGGGCTGGAAATTTGGTTCCGAAAAATTCGCGCTGAATGCCAACCTGTATTACATGCGCTACAAAAACCAGCTGGTGCTAACCGGAAAGATCAATGATGTAGGCGCATATACACGGGAGAATGTCGCGGAAAGTTACCGGCGTGGCATCGAATTGTCCGGCGGATGGAACATAACAAAACAGCTCAGCTTCCAGGCTAATATTACATTGAGTCAAAACCGGATCACTGGCTTCACAGAATACATTGACGATTATGA
>DATDOQ010000186.1:0-2747 GCA_035293205.1 Bacteroidia bacterium | reverse complement strand
TACCGCGAGATGGGCGCTGTAAAAATCGAATCCCTGTTTTTGTGATCCCTTGAAAAATTCTTCCCCGGCGTCCTTGTCGGCAATAAAACCGGCGCTGACAAAATTTCCATACGTAAAACGATACCGGGCATAGAGATGATCGGAGGAGCCGAGGTAACGCGCGTTTGGATTTTCCGCAAGTGTGACGCTGTCAGCCGGCGTATAACCTTGCCGGTTTTCAAGAATACGCTGATCGCGAAGAACTATTTCATGCCTGCCATGTTTCCACATTTCTGCCGCACTGAAATGCGCGCGATCCGGATCAACGCTGACTTTTACGTAGGGCAGAATTTTATAAATTGTTTGCAGGTCGAATCCTTCCACCGCCTGCAGCTCGTAAATGTTCATTAGATGTCCGAAACGGTTCCGGTGCGCGATCAGGTTATTGATCTGGATATCGTCCAACAGCATTAATTCACTGAGTTCTTCCTGCGTGGCAGAATTCAGGTTTAATGGATGCGCAGAATAATATTCAAGTGATTCGCGCAAAGTGGTAAGGTCGGCATCTTCATCTGCCAGCTGCTCCGCAAGGATTTCGATCTGTTGCTGGAGCGGATCATCTGAAAAAGTTGTGTCCGTTGACACCTGTGCAAAAAATGCCGCTCCAGGCACGGCAAGAAAAAATGAAAAAAATATTTGTTTTGATAGCGTCATTCAAAACCATATTGCAAGCCAACCGAAGGAGAAAAACCAAGTACGCTGTGAAAGGAGCTTGCCACATCGAGGCGGATTTTTTTCATGACAATTCCGAAACCGAAAGTCATTAGTCCCGGGTTAGAAGCCGCTCCTGCCCGTATGTAAAAATTATTTGCCGGCCGGTATTCCAGGCCCCCGCGAATCACCGGTTTGAAAGCAATATCTTTTTCCGCTTCTACGGTTACGAAAATCTGTTCTGAAAAGCTGTACAGTCCTCCAAGCCGCATGATCGTGGGCAAGCGCTGATCACTTCCGCTCCCGGTTTTGCTGCGCGTTGGATTGAAAACGTGGAAGCCAAGCTTTAAGCCGCTGACCGGTTCTGCTATCAGGCCAATTTCTCCGCATACGGTGGATGCTGTTCCATAATTTTCGGCGATACTTGTATGGAAATAATCCATCTGAATGGCAGCGGAAAATTTCGGCCCGAGACTTTTTGAAAATCCGACACCGGCTTTATTTTCGCTATAGAGATTGCCGAGCCCGAAGGAAGAAACAGTTATGCCGAAAACGCCTTGTTTCGTCGGAATGGCTGCCGCTGCCGCTTTCATGGCAAGATCATTCACAAGAAAGCGGCTTTCATAAAATACACCGGCCTGGAAAGTTTTAATGGAAGCCAGTCCAGCGGGATTATTTTGCACCGACCATAAGTCACCATTTAAAGCAACCCCGCTTCCCGCCATCCCCGCAGACCGCGCGCCAAGTGGATCGTTGTTACCTGCAATCAGCCGATAAAACAATAGTGTGATAAGGGTGGTGAGTAAAAGTCTCATCAGGCATTAAATGTAACGAGTACCCCTGAAAGTTACACATCAGGAATAAAAAGAATTTCCTTTAAATGTTTTTTCATTTAGTTGATGATGACGTGTTGTGTTATCACCTCGCCATTTTTAATGATACGGAGGAAATAGATCCCATTGCCCCACCCGGAAAGGTCAATTTTTCTGCGGCGATCGGTAAAGGAGGTCACTAACAATAATTGGCCAAACTGATTGTAAACCTCAACCGAAACAAATCCAATTGTCTGTTGTTCGATTGTAAGTAGTCCGTCAGACGGATTCGGGTAAACCGACAGCGCAATTGAATCCAGCTCTGTGTTTCCTGTAGTCATACATCCGGCGGTAAATTTGACGAGCATCGCATCAAAACTTCCGCCACCGTAAGAATTCTGAAATCCGCCGGATGCAATGCTGGCAGTATTTTCTGTGCCACCTGCCAGATAAACATTCCCGTAGGCATCCACAGCAATACTGTTGCAATCATCTATTCCAGAGCCGCCATAATACGTTCCGCATTGACGCAAACCGTTGGTGTTGAATTTGACAAGGAATGCATCATTGTTTCCACCGTAATTATTGTAGAATCCTCCCGCTGCAATATTGGTATTGCTTCCAGTCCGGCCACATATTAAAACATCATTACCCGGCCGGGTTGCCACTTGATAGGCCTTATCATCAGCAGTTCCGCCATAATAGGTTGCCCAAAGCCGGCCACCGGAAGATTCGAACTTGACAAGAAATGCGTCGTAGTTTCCGCCAATCGTGTTTTGATATCCATTGGCGGCAATCCCCGTTGTGCTGTTAGTCAGACCAGCGAGGTAAACATTATTTCCTGAATCGGTTGCCACCCCAATATCGCCGGCGAACAAAACCATTTCATCGCCCGGACCGCCATAATAAGTCGCCCAGATGCGTATCCCCGCAGAATCAAATTTCACCAGAAATGCATCGATACTTCCGCCACCATGTGTGTTTTGAAAACCTCCTGAAGCAATACCCGATGTACTGTATGTGAACCCGCCGAGGAATACATTGCCGTTATTGTCCGTCGCGACGCTGTAACCTTCATCCGCCGCGCTTCCTCCGTAATAAGTAGCCCACTGACGGGTTCCTGCCCAGTCAAATTTCACAAGAAATGCATCGGTGCTTCCTCCGATGGAGTTTTGAAATCCATTCGAAGAAATTCCTGTAGAACTGCCGGTTGATCCTGCGAGATATACATTACCATAGGCATCC
>DATDOQ010000185.1:0-7668 GCA_035293205.1 Bacteroidia bacterium | reverse complement strand
AAGGGGATAAAATCGCCCTCGACGAGCCGGTTCTTGAAATCGCGACCGACAAGGTGGATTCAGAGATCCCTTCCCCATTCGAAGGCATTCTTTCAAAAAAACTTTTTAAGGAAGGTGATGTCGTCCAGGTTGGTAAAGCTGTAGCCCTGATCTCCACCGAAACCACAGCAGGCAAGCCGAATGGTTCTATCACCACGCCACCGGCAACCCGGCAAGAGCCTGCAAAAATGGAAGCCAGCCAGGTTCAGCAACCGGTTACCCTCCAGCATCAGCCTGCGCTGAAAACGAGTGAGTCCGGACGTTTTTATTCGCCCCTGGTACGCAACATTGCAAAAAAAGAAGGCATTTCGATTCAGGAGCTCGATCATGTTCCGGGAACTGGTCAGCATGGCCGGGTGACAAAAAACGATATTCTGAATTACCTGCCTGTCAAAGGAAAACAGACCCATCAGCAAGCACCAGCGGTGATTTCAAATGGCAGCGCACCGGCACAAATGCAGGAAACCGTTCATAAACCGAATGTTTCATTGATGGGGGGCGACGAAATCATCGAGATGGATCGCATGCGCAAGCTGATCGCCGAACACATGGTCATGAGCAAGCATGTGGCGCCTCATGTAACCTCTTTCGTAGAGGCTGATGTTACGAATCTTGTGCAATGGCGCGAAAAGACGAAAAAAGAATTTGAAAAACGCGAAAAGGAAAAGCTCACTTTCACACCGCTTTTTATTGAAGCAGTCGTCAAAGCGATCAAGGATTTTCCGATGATCAATGTTTCGGTTGACGGACAAAAGATCATCATCCGCAAAAACATCAATATTGGAATGGCAGCGGCGCTTCCAAGCGGAAACCTGATCGTGCCTGTGATCAGGAATGCAGACCGGATGAATTTGTTCGGACTCGCGGCAACGGTGAATGACCTTTCGGCGCGCGCCCGGGCAGGAAAGCTTCTCCCGGATGAAATTCAGGGTGGAACGTATACGATCTCTAATGTAGGATCATTCGGTAACGTGATGGGAACACCCATCATTAATCAACCGCAGGTGGCAATCCTCGCCGTGGGCGCCATCCGTAAAAAACCCGCCGTTATAGAAACTCCCTCCGGTGATTCCATTGGCATACGCCATATGATGTTCCTTTCCCATTCCTACGATCACCGCGTGGTGGACGGCGCGCTGGGAGGTTCATTCGTACGCCGGGTAGCCGATTACCTTGAGCAGTGGGACCCCAACAGGGAAATTTAATGTTTCAGCAAGAATACTTTTCGGGAATTAAATGCAGAATCAGAAAAGCTGGTCAATGTTTACCTTTGTTTCATATGAAACTGAAGCGTCCTGGATTGATTCTTTTTATTGCGGGTTTTTGTTTTATTATTTCCGCTTCTGTTCCTAAAGAGGCCCGTAAATATATTTCACAAGGAGACCAGTTTTTTGTAGTGGAAGATTACGGTCGCGCCCTCGGTCCTTACAAAAAGGCCTACGGGATCAGCAAGGATAATTCCAACCTCTGTTTTAAGATCGGCGTTTGTTGCCTGCATCTCCCTGCTGAAAAAACAAACGCTGAAAATTACCTGGCAGAGGCGGTAAAAAATGTTTCTGCTGAATATTCCGATGCCGGTATGAAAGAAACGAATTCACCGCCTACTGCGTGGTATTATTACGGCGAGGCGCTTCATTTTAACAACAAGCCGGATAGCGCCATTGCCGCTTTTGAGAAATATGCCGTATTCATGGATTCAACAGATAAGCAAGCGATGGCTGCGCTGGATTTAAAAATACGGTGGTGCAGGAATGGTATAAAACTGATGTCAAAACCGGTCAATATCCTGGTAGAGAATCTGGGCCCTAACATTAATACAAAATGGCCGGAATATTCACCCGTCATTTCAGCTGATCAGCGGACACTTATTTTCACGACGCGCCGTCCAACCAACACCGGCGGAGCAATTGATGCGCATGATGGAATGTATTTCGAAGATATTTATATCAGCACACGCAACGATTCAGGACAATGGTCGCCGGCAAAATCAATGGACGATCGTATCAACACACCGGGACACGAGGCCTCCATCGGGATCAGCGCCGACGGTACGCAGCTTTTCCTTTATAAAGATGATGCCGGCAACGGAAATATTTATGTCAGCCAGCTTCTTGGCGCCAGCTGGATGGTTCCCCAAAAATTATCCGAAAATATAAACAGCAAAAGCTGGGAGGCAAGCGCCTGCATTTCACCTGATGGCAGTACGCTTTATTTCAGCAGCACGCGTGAAGGTGGATTTGGCGGTCGCGATCTCTGGTCCTGCAAAAAATTGCCTACCGGTGAATGGGCCAGGCCGGTGAATCTCGGCGCCCCGGTCAATACGCCTTTTGACGAAGATGCACCGGCAATCCTGGCTAACGGCAGCACTTTGTATTATGCGTCAAACGGCCCGGAATCCATGGGAGGATTCGATATTCTTTATTCCATTCAGGTTCCTGACAGTGGCTGGCGCGCCCCGGTCAATGTTGGCTACCCGGTGAATTCAAGCGGCGATGATGCGTTTTTTGTTCCTACCCCTGATGACCGGCATGCGTATTTTTCTTCCGCCAGCCCTTCCGGTGGTTATGGCGAAAAAGATATTTATTTCCTCACATTTCCCGAAAAGGAAGAAGCCCGCCTGACAGTGCTTGAAGGGGAAGTTAAGACCATCAACGGTGTCATACCTCCGCATACTTCCATTACGCTCAAAGATGTCGAAACAGGCAAGCTGGTCGGCACGTACGTTCCCAACTCCGCCACCGGCCGTTATGTGCTCATCCTGCCAGCTGGAAAAAACTACAACGTTACTTACGAAGCCGCAGGTTTTCTATATCAGTCAGATAATATTGACATCGTTGATACGCTTACCTACAAGGAAGTTGAACGTCCGGTAAAAATGGAACCGGTGGAAGCCGGACATAAAATTATTGTGCGTAATATATTTTTCTCTACCGGAAAATCGGAGCTGCAGCCGGAATCAAAAGCCGAACTCGACAAAGTGATCGAACTGATGAACAAGCTGCCAAAGCTTACCGTGGAAATTTCAGGACACACCGATGCCACCGGTCCAGATGATCTTAATCAGCGCCTTTCCCAGGAGCGCGCTAAAATTGTGGCCTCGTATCTCATAGCGCATGGAATTGAAGCAAAACGTTTACGCACCATTGGTTACGGCGAATCGCGGCCGATTGCAATAAATTACAACCCAGATGGAACTGCAAATACGGAAGGCATGAACCTGAACCGCCGGTTTGAATTCAAGGTGCTCAGCTTTGACGGTGTTGTCCCGGTTACAGTTGAGCCGGTTGATGTTCCGGAAAATCTGAAAAATAAGTAGCAAGAGGGCAATCAAGCGGCAATATTGCCATAGGCAATATGCAATAAAATAAGTCCCTTTTACCTGTAGCAATATTTACCCGGAATGGCAAATGATCCGGGAAGGAATCTTTTATCTGGAAACTGCTGACGCGTATAAAATGTCAGGTTATCAGCGGGCTTTAGGGGTTGCCAAAGCCAATGGACTCCCGGTTAAAGGAAAAGCACTATTTTTGCTAAAGGGTAAGCACCTTTTTATTAAGAATTTATTTATGTCATTAAAGCACATATTCTCCTGCTTTTGCATTTTTGCTGTTTGCTCAGGCTTAAATGCTCAGACTCAGCCAATTCCGGGTAATTACAAAGAAAATTTTGTACAGGGAAACCAGCTGATGGAAGAACAGAACTGGCCTATGGCTCTGGCATTTTTCCGGGAAGCTTACAAGGTGGATTCTGCAAACTCGAACATCAATTACAAGATGGGCGTTTGTTACCTGAATTCCTTTTCAGAGCGGGCAAAGGCGCTTCCTTATCTGCGGAAAGCTTCAAAAGGCATCTCCCGGAATTACGATCCTTATGATCCGAAGCTTAAAAAAGCGCCTGAAAACACCTATTATTTCCTTGCCCAGGCTTACCATTACAATTACAGCTTTGACTCTGCCATCATGTACCTGGAATCCTGGAAAGCGCTCATCGGTAAACGCGACGAACTGGCTAACAAGGATATTGACATGCGCATTAACTGGGCGAAAAATGCCAAAGAATTTGTCAGCTCCCCTGTTCCGGTAACGATTACAAATCTCGGCGACAGCGTCAATGGTCCAACTGCCGATTACAGCCCTGTTATTTCCCTCGATGAGAATTTTATGATCTTCACTTCGCGCCGGACAGGTGAACTGGGAATTGACGGACAACATTACGAGGAAATATTCATCTGTGATAAATTGCCCGATGGCACCTGGTCGGCGGCGCGGCCCATTAGCCCTTATATCAACACGCTGACAAACGAAGCTTCCATTTCAATTTCCGCCGATGGAAACACGCTTTTTATTTACAAAGATGACGGCGGTGGAAATATTTATTCCAGCTCTGTACAGGATGGTCAATGGATCACACCTGCGCCTGTTGGAAGCGACGTAAATACGCAATACTGGGAGACACACGCTTGTCTCTCGGCAGATGGAAGTACGCTTTATTTTGTGAGCGACCGACCCGGCGGATTTGGCGGACGCGATATTTACCGTTGTGTACGGATAGGCGATTTCTGGTCGAAGGCGCAGAACCTTGGACCGGTCATCAATACCGAGTACGATGAAGAATCGCCGTTTCTTCACCCCGATCAGCGCACAATGTTCTTTTCTTCAAAAGGACATAAATCCATGGGAGGATTTGACATTTTCTTTACCGCAAAAAATGATACCGGCGTATGGGTTGAACCGGTGAATATAGGCTACCCCATCAATACTCCGGATGACGATATTTTTTACAATACTTCACCGGACGGAAAACGCGCTTATTTTTCATCTGTGCGGGAAGGCGGACGTGGAGAAAAAGACATTTATATGGCAACCCTGCTGAAGCCGACAACGCAGGCGCTGACGCTGCTTACGGGAAGAATGTATAATGCCGATGGAAAACCATTGACCCAAAAAATTGATATCGTGGTGACCAATTCAACAACAGGTGACCAGGCCGGCATTTATAAGCCAAACAGGAACGGCAAATTCTCGATCATTCTTGTGCCCGGTTCTTCTTACCAGATCAGCTATTATGTGGATGATAAAGAACGTACAAGTGAATTAATTGAAGTGCCTGAAACCGGTTTCTCGCAGATCAACAGAACGATCGATCTGAAAGACCTGGTGCTCGGCCGGTTGCCGGGCGATTTCACCCGCGACTCCGCGCTGGCAGCAACAATACTCAAAAGCGACTCCCTTTCCCGGGCATCGAAAAAACCGAAGGACTGGAAAGACGCCCTGACCGAAACAGAGAACCTTAACTTCACCATGTTCTTCAAATTCAATATTAGTGAAGTTGACCCTTCTGATAAAGACTTCAAGCTTTTTATTGACAGCTGTGTGGCGCACGTTAATAAATCCGGCGAGATCAATTTCAGGATCACCGCTGCAGCTTCAAAAGTGCCCACCAAAAAGTTTAAGTCCAATTCCGATCTTGCAACCGACCGTGCGAATAAAGCCAGGGATAAGGTGAACGCGGCCCTTAAAGCCAAAGGCATTGACCTGACAAAAGTACACTGGACGAATGTGCAGTCGTATGTGCTTGGTCCCCCTTATAATGCCTCGCTTAAAAAGAATGCGGCAGTTTATGAGAAATACCAGTATGTCAAAATTCATGGCTACTGAGAACCCGCAAAAAACATTTTAGCATTTTTTAGGCAGTCTTCTGAAAGCGCGTTTTTATTTCCAATTCTTACTGCTGAGCTTCCTATGTGTAAATGAAACGACGTAAACTGCCTTCTCTTTTGTATTTTTGGAAAGGATGATTTGGAGCAATTGTTGTAAAGGGCACAATAAGACCTTTTTTCACGACACTATTCAAGTGAACATATTCAGGCTGCTCGCCATATTTCTATTGGTAGTGGGCTTTTCTCTCCGGGCACAAACGTCGCATCCAGGATTGACTGACCCGTTCGTCGCGGATAATTATTTCAGCCAGGGTAATTATCCGAAGGCGCTGCATATGTATCTCGCTCTTCATAAAAAAAATCCCGAAGTAGTTGAATTCAATTACCGGATCGGGATCTGTTACCTGAAAACATTTGGTCATAAAGTTGATGCGATCCCCTTTCTCGAATTTGTCACCGGTCACCAAAAATTTGAAAACGACACCTGGTCATATCTTGGTCAGGCTTACCAATACGCATTAAGATTTGATGAAGCCATCAGCGCCTATGCAACATTCAAGCTGAAGGCAGACAAGGACGCCAAAATCGAAGCCGACCGGCGCATCAGCCAGTGCATTAATGGAAAGATTCTCACTGCAAATCCGCTCAACGTAACTTTTTCCAATGCCGGCAGGGAAATCAATTCGGATTATTCGGATTATTACCCCTTTGTCACTTCCGATGAATCAATGATTGTTTTCACTTCCCGGCGTAAAGGCAATACGGGATCTACGCAACTGGAAATGGATGGTTATTATGCTTCGGATGTGTACGTTTCAAATTCGGTAAGAGGCAATTTCCAGAAAGCCAAAGGTGCCGGGCCACTGGTAAATGGAAATTATGATGAGCAGTGCACAAGCCTGTCATCAGATGGACAGTTAATGACCTTGTACGTGGATGACATCATTTCAGCGGGAGATATTTACATGACCACTTATTCGAAGAATGCATTCGAAAAAATCGAGAAGCTGGTCGACAACAACAAGGGAGAATATTTACACATCAATGGGGGATTTGAAACCGCCGGATCTTTTTCACCGGATGGAAATTCCTTTTTCTTTGCCAGCGACCGCAGCAACAGCAATGGCGGAACTGATCTGTACATAGTTCGCAAGCTGCCGGCTGATTTTGGCTGGGGCGAGCCCATCAACATGGGTCCTGTTATCAATACAAGCTACAATGAAGATTTTCCCTTCATGGCGCCCGATGGGAAAACGCTCTATTTCTCTTCAGAGGGTCATAACAGCATGGGTGGTTATGATTTGTTTGTAACCGTTTACAACTCCGAATCAAAAACCTGGAGCGTACCGCGCAATATTGGTTTCCCTGTGAATTCACCCGGAGACGACCGCTCCATTTGTTTCACTGAAAATAACAGGGTCGCTTACATTTCCAGTGATCGCCCTGGTGGCTACGGCGAACTTGATATCTGGCGAATCGTCTTCAATGAAGTTCAGAATAAAACCTTTACCATTATTACCGGCAGAATTGAGTTACCGGACACATCCATTGCGAAAGCGGATGTTGAAATGATGGTTGTAATGGCCGGCACAGGTGAAGATTATGGCATCTACCGGCCAAATCCAAAAACGGGTCACTACGTCATGGCCCTGCCTCCCGGTAAATACGCGCTCACCATCAATGCTCCCGGCTGTAAACTTTATTCCGAAACACTCATCGTTTTTGATATTGGATTGCAAGAGGAAATTAACAAGGATATTATTTTGAAAAAGGAATCGCAATAGAGAAAATTACCTCCCATTTCTCAACTCTCAGCACTCAATTCTCAGCTCTCAGTTCTTCTATGTTGTAAAGCAAGAAAAAAATTCATTTTAAAACAATTTACTGTTGTTATCATGTTGGAATGGGCAATAACTCGCAGACTCACAGACTTTGTCTGTCTGCGAGTTATTCTCATTTCAACATGATGC
>DATDOQ010000184.1:0-2928 GCA_035293205.1 Bacteroidia bacterium | reverse complement strand
CTGAAAATCAACTGTAATCAGGCCGCCGGTTGGATTCGGATATACTTCCATGAATTGTTCCGCTTCCTGTTCCGCCTGACCGATATTGTAACCAACAGTAAACTCCTGGTAAAGCGCCGTTCCGAAATCGGCCCCGAAATTCTTAATGAACGCGCCTGTGGTTGCATTTTTAATGCGCATATAACCTGCGCCGGAATTATTAGCCCAAAAGCTCAAGCCATCTTTTCCTGCATCGTAATGACGGAAAATATAACACCCGGCCGAAAACAGGAATGTGTCCCTGTAAATGGTATTCGCGCTCAAGCCATTCCTCGAAATCAGAATATTTCCCGAAGCATCTTCCACGGTGTAAGACGTATGCCAGCCATCAAGATTTGTTCTGCATTCATATACCTGGTATGCCGTGTAGGATGGCGCCGCTACATAAGGCACGCTTAAGCTGTTGTTATCCGAGTATTGATCTGCATTTCCGTTCGGGCTGCTTACTGTGGCGGAGAATACGGCTGCTGTTCCAAACCAATCAGTCGCGGGCAAATAAACAGTATCCGATTCAAGGAAAAGGAGATTTCCATTCCATGTATAAGTCGATTGCGTGGCGCCAGTTACGCCATAATTGATGACAACACTGGTAAGCGTCGTTGATCCGACGTTGCGTATGATTACAACCGGACTTTTGCAAATGGGATTCAGCCGTTTTACATTGGTAAAATTGTTGGGCGCGATGATCTCCTGCATTTCCACATCCAGCGAAAAATTCGGGGCGCCGTACGTGATCAGCTGTCCGTCCACCTGGTACCCGGGATTGCTGTTATTGATATTCACGAAATAATCCATGTCCATGTCAATCACCACGGAATCACCCGGCGTTACAAGCGATGTAATTTCATGGCTGAATGGATAAACGCGGTCGCCGGGACACCAGTTCGCGCGGTCATAAAGCCAGGTGCCGCCCTGCGGGTAGTGCGCGTTCAAACCGCATTTGTCGCGCCAGACCTGTTCACCAAAATGTGTCACATTATCCAGTTTCAGATAATACATTTTCGCACAGAATTCTGCGCAGTTTTCATTTCCCCCAAAACCATGACCGGTGATGTCGATCCGCACCTCGCTGTTCACTTCATTCGCTGCAATGTATTGCGTACGCGGAACCAGGTAATTTTCTATTGAGTTGCTTGTGTTTCCGTAAGGAAAATATCCGCTCCAGAGTGGCGTTATACGAATGGGCGTGCGTGGCGGCGTTCCTTCTATCAATTCAAAATCGAGCGTGATTGCAAACCCGCTTGACCAGCCGCTGTAAAACGCGCGGATCTCAACGGAATCATGAAGCAGCGGTGCGTAATCCGTAATATCAAACAGCCAGGTATTGTTCCAGCTGGGACTCAGATTATTTCCGTAAGGTGTGATGTAACGCGCGATCTGGATCGGCTCGATGATCTCAAAAACATTGTAAAAAGTGTAATCGCCATTATACCATGTTGAATCAGCGCCGACGAATGAAGAATCAATAACGGCGCCTGTGGTATCGTAGAGATAATTGTAATAATTGCCGGGGTAAACCCAAAGTGTGTCTGTTGGCGTTTGTGGATTCAGGCTGTCCTGGTAAAGAACAAGCTGCAATGTGGCGGCAAGCGTTGAATCCGTAGTGAGCGTGGTCGTATTGAAAAAATAAACATACGTGCTGTCGTTATTGAACAACACGGAATCATCGGCATTTCCATTCACCGTGAAATAAGGTGATAATACCATATTGGAATCAAGCATGCCCGTATGGCGCATGATGAAAATCTGCGTGGTGTAATCCCACGCGCTGCAACCAGACGTTGGACAGCCTAACTTGTATTTCAACGTGATCTTCCGGTAGTCGACAGAAGTGTCCGGAAAAACAGCCCAGCTATCGATCGATCCATACCAGCTCCAGATGGCCGCGTTATGCGATTGAACTACGGTGGTGTCGCCGTTTGCCGCAATCATTCGAAGAGGCAGAACGAGCAAAAGCAGGAGCAGGAGGGAAGCTGGTTTTTTCATAGCGGTGGTAAAGTTATATTGAATTCCATTCCAGCGCTTTAACAAATTTTGCAGAAAATGACATTTTCAGTTTAATGACGGCAAAAAAAGCGGGAATGGGAAGCAGGCTGGGCAACATTCCCCAAATAACGACCCCGTTACTTTTTAACAAAACCGTAAACTGTTGCGAATGCACCTGTCATTTACTACATTGGTTTCTTGGTTCCGACCGTTTGTCGAAAATCCGGGTGGAAAGCGGCATGGGCATAAAGTTTTGAGCTTTAATAGAAAGAACTGCAAAAAAATTAATAGTCATTGCGGTTCGTTAAAACTAAGATTATGTCACCGATACTACCAAATCCGGCAACAGGCAAATCGAGGCAACTGCTGGTGCTTTTTTTCCTGGTGCTATTTTTCTTTTTGTTTTCGCGTTTGCTTGGACAAAATCCGGATGGCAAATTCGACGAGGGTGTTTTGTATTTTAAAGTTCTTGATAATGCCGGAATTCAACCATCGCTGACTTCTCCGCACGATCTGGGTCTCCTTGTTCCCGAATATAAAATAATAAGCATCCGGAAGGCATTCAAAACGCCGCATGTTTCACTGCAATCCATTTACAAGTTGACTTTTACCGAACACGAACGAGCGAATGAGCTGATCAGTGATCTCGAAAAGCTGAATTATATAGAATACGCCGAACGTGCGCCGCTGTATGAGGTTGATTATATTCCCAATGACTATTCCGCCAGCCAGCAGTGGAGTCTTGAAAAGATTGACGCAACCGACGCGTGGAACATCACCACAGGGTCTTCTTCCATCGTTATAGCAATTGTTGATAACGGCGTGAACTATTCCCACGAGGATCTGCTTTCCAATGTGTGGGTGAATCCGGGAGAAATTCCAGCCAATAATTTTGATGATGAC
>DATDOQ010000183.1:0-7340 GCA_035293205.1 Bacteroidia bacterium | reverse complement strand
AAGTGTCATTTCAGGACTTACCGGCTGGAAATCCGTTTCAATGATCTTTGGAACTTTCAGCACACTCAGGATATTTCTGTCTTTGTCGTGCGTGAAAATATGTCCCTTACGCGCCAGCTTTTTTGTATCCATCGAATAAGGCTCAAAATATTTCACGATTGTATAGCTCAGCGCCGAGACGATCATCAGCGGAATAAAAAGTTCATACCCGCCCGTTATTTCCGCGATCAGGAAAATACCTGTTAATGGCGCGTGGAAAATTCCGGTAAGAATTCCCGCCATGGCCACCACTGTAAAGTTGGCCACCGGGAGTTGTGTGATGCCGGCCAGGTTTAAACAGCGCGAAAAAAAATAGCCCAGGTAAGCGCCCACAAAAAGGGAAGGCGCGAAATTGCCGCCATTGCCCCCGCTGCCGATCGTGATGGCGGCGGCAACACCTTTTACAAGCATGATCGCGCCAATAAAAAGCAGCAGCGACCAGTCATTCCGGATCAAATTTTCAAAAAGACTGTTGTCAAGCAACCGCGCGGGATGATTTTCTGATAATGTTTTGATGCTGGAATATCCTTCCCCGTAAAGCGAGGGAAACATCCAGAGCAGTAGCGCCAGCAAAATTCCGCCGATCACCGCGTTTACATAGGGAACTTTTTTGCGCCGTTTGAAAAATCCCTCGATGCGCGGAAAGATCCGTGCGTAATAAACGGACATTAATCCCGCGGCAATGCCCAATAAAATATACCAGGGGACAAAATGATAATCAAATGGCTGAAGCAGCTGAAAGTGAAGTAAAATATCTTCGTCCAGAATTATTTTTGAAATGATCGCTCCGGCAGCGGCGGCAATCATAACGGGAATAAAAGCGGAAATGGTAACGTCAGCAAGCAAAACTTCCATAGCGAAAAGCAATCCCGCGATCGGCGCGTTAAAAGCTGCAGCAATTCCTGCCGCGGCGCCGCACGCCAGCAGCAGCGTTCTGTCCTTATAAGTCAGCTGGTACGTTTTGCCATAATTGGAGCCGATCGCGGACCCGGTTGTAACAATAGGCGACTCCAGCCCCGCTGATCCGCCAAATCCAACCGTTAAAGCACTGGTGATGACATGCGAATACATCTGATCCCGCGGAAGGCGTGAACCTTTTTTTGCGATCGCATGCAGGATGTTCGAGGTTCCCCTCCCAAGCTTTCCGCGCAAAAATTTCTGCACAAAAAAAACAGTCAGCAAAATGCCGGTAAGAGGAAAAACGAGATAAAGAATGTATTGGTGCTTAAAATGGTATTCGTGCGTAACCACCAGGCTTATAAAATGCACCAGCGATTTCACAGCAACCGCCGCCAGCCCCGCGGTTACGCCGACAAGCATGGCCGAAAGAATCAAAAACTGCTTCTTGTCCAGCTTGCGGTGAAGCCATTCAATAAAAAATTCAACGATCCGGATCAGCCTTGCCACCCGCGAATTTAAGGAAAGCGAAAGTAACTACTGCATTGTTTCCGGAAACTGCAGGCTTGGCGCTGCCCGCAGACTTCCCTACATTTGATTCGCATGAAATTTCCGCGCTTATCATTTTTGCCGGCGCTATTGCTTCTGCCCGCATTTTATTCCGGTCAGAATATTCCGCCTTTTGCGATCAACGTCTGCGCTTCCTCCTCCGCAGGCTTTTATTTTTTGGTTCCTCTCAATACAAGTTCGGGCAATTCATGGAACCAGCTTATTCTTGATGAAAAAGGAAACGTGGTTTATTATAAAGAATTCACGAATTCACACCCCGGCGACTTTAAAATTCATCCGGACGGACGGATGTCATATGGTTACGGCGCGCAATTTTTTATCATGGACAGCACTTTTACCGTTCTTGATTCATTTACCTGCCAGAATGGAATTTTGCACGACGGCCACGACATCCAGTTGCTTTCAAATGGAAATGTGCTGCTCCTTGGAATTGAAAATGTGCCAATGGATCTGAGCATGTACCAGTTTTTTGGTCCCAATCATAATCTGCCCGGAAGCGTAAACGCGACGGTCAAATGCGGTGTGATCCAGGAGCAGGATGCAAACCACAATGTAGTGTTCGAATGGCACGCGAAAGATCATTATGCATTCGATGATGTAACCGAAGAATGGCTTGGGAGTCCGGCAAATGTGGACTGGACACATTTTAACGCAATTGAATCAGACACGGACGGAAATATTCTTGTGTCGGTTCGTCATTTTAATGAAATCACAAAGATCAGCCGCTCTACCGGTTCGATCATCTGGCGGATGGGAGGAAATGAAAATCAATTTACGTTTACCAACGATCCGCAGATGTTCAAAGGACAACATGATATCCGGCGCATTCCAAACGGCAACCTTACGATGCTTGATAACGGTGATGCGGGTCCGCCTTTCCATCCCGTTGCAGGAAAAGAATACAACATCAATGTGTCATCAATGACCGCAACGCTGATTTGGAATTACAGCGAAACTCCTTCCGTATACAGTCTCGCCATTGGAAATATGCAGCGCCTGGCAAATGGAAACTCGCTTATTAATTACGGGTTTACGCCGGGGCAAACGCTTATGTTTAATGTAATTGATTCCACGGGCGGAAAAATTTTCGAAATTGAATTCGCGGATACTTTGCGCACTTATCGCGCCTTCAACTACCTTTCTTTACCCTGGCTGCTTCCCCGGCCGCAGATCACCTGTTTTATGGTCGGGTCGCAATATTTTCTCGATGCCGGAAGCGGCCACGCATCTTATTTATGGTCCACAGGCGCCACCACCCAGACCATTCCCGTAATGGCGGCTGACACTTTCTCCGTTTTTGTTCCGCTTGGCCAAGGTGGCTTCCTCCGTTCGCATTATTTTATCGTGTCAGACCTGCTGAATCCTTGCGGCCCTGCAGGAATATTTAATGCGCAGCCGCAGCATTTTTCTGTTTACCCCATTCCGGCGACAAATGAAATCCGCATCAGTCTTCAATCACCTTTTGCTGATCGTATAAATGTGAATATCACCGACATCAGCGGACGGAAAATTTTTTCAAAACTGGAATCGCCTTCCAATGGCCGGTTGATCCTCGATGTGTCAGATCTTTCGCCCGGCACTTATTTCATACAGGTTGATGGCATAACCCGGATTTTTGTCAGGATGTAGCCGCGTAGCTAAAAAATACAACTTTTAAAAATTACCGGAAATAATTGTTCTTAATTATCCACGTTGTATCTTCGCCCCTGCAACAGCGCAGCCAGGACATGAATCCAAATCCAACCTCGCTTCGTTGAAACATTTTGTTTATTTTCGATAATAATCTATCAGGTATATGGCTGAAAAACCGCCCAAGGCCAAATATGAAATTGTGATGCTGGTGGACGACAACGACATCGACAACTTCATTAATGAGCGCATGATCCGCGGATGCAATTTTTCGGAAACGATCTATATCAATTCCAGTACGCGCAGCGCGATTGAATTCCTGAAAAATTTATCCATTAATAAAAATCTGAGGAAAGGCCACCTGCCTTCGATCGTTTTTCTGGATATCAATATGCCCATATTGGATGGTTTCCAATTCATTGAAGAATTTGAAAAGCTGGATCCTTCCCTGGTCGAAGCCATCCGGATTGTGATGCTCACCAGCTCCATCAATCCTTCCGACATCGAGGAATCGAAAAAATACAAATCGGTAACAGGATTCATTCACAAGCCCCTTACTGAGGAGGCGCTGGCGGCATTATAAGCCGATCCGGAAGGCTTACAAATTCACCCTATTTCTTACACCTGTAACCAACCCTGGCTGGCTGGTTTTCAACCTCTTGAGGGTCCAGGTAATTTTCCTGGAAATTTAAAAGCCATGGTCATCCAGTCTATTGCTATGCTCGCTTTTTCTTTGACTGCGCAGCTTCCGGATACATTGCCAGAAATGCCTCCCGGACAAGTCAAACCTGGTGTAGAAATATCTTCCATCCTCACCTATGAAGGTGTTAATATCTACAACTACGCTATCGTCATTTATTGTGACGGCAAAGCCAGCGATACGTTTCATGTGAAAAAAACGAAGCCGGTATTTGTATGCCTTGATTATGGTCATCAATATGCCATCCGCTACGTCATTGAAGGTTTCCGCGAACGGGTCGTTATGATCAATACCGTGGTGGATCCGGTGATTGCGCAAAAAATCATGTTGTTTGATTATGAAATTGAAATGGTCCGGATAAATGAGCCGGCCAATACATTCAACGATCTCCCGGTTGCAATTGTAGCGTACGATCCAGCCTTTAAAAAATTCCAATTCAGCCAGAAATACCACGAACAGGTCCGCGAGGCCGGAACAGTGGTAACCAATTAGTCAACACGCTATGAGATCTTTGAAATTTATTGTAAATAACAAGGCAGGACAGGAAATACGGCAGGCAAGCATTAAAAAAAATGGCCGTTTGGCCGCAGTTCGACCGGACCCTCTTCCATCCGTTCCGGATCTGCTGGAAGCGGAACTGAACGCCCGGGTTGCTATATTAAACAATACGTCGATGGTGACGATCACCGACGCGCAAGGGACGATCATTTATGCCAATGACCTGTTTTGCTCTGTAACCGGGTTCACCAGGGAAAAAATAATCGGGAAGACACATGCCATTATCCGGCACCCGGATCTCCCCAACAGCGTAGTAAGCAGCATATGGACAACCATACAGCAGGGTGACCCATGGCAGGGAACAATTAAAAGCCGGAATCGCCGCGGCGGAGATTTCTGGGCCAATACCACAGTTGCAGCGGTCCTTGAAAATTCAGTTCCTGTCCGTTATGTCTGGGTCATGCACGATATCACCGAATTCAAGCAGACACAGGCGAATCTTTATGAAGCAAAACAACGCGAAGACCAGCAGCTTCTCGACAATGTGAAGGATGCATCCCGGATCCATGCATCAATGATGCCTTCCGAAGAAGATTTTAAAAGCCCATTTCCTTCTTCGTTTATAATTTATTCGCCTAAACAAAACGTGAGCGGCGATTTTTACTGGTTTTTAAGAATGAATGATGAATCCGTGATCGCGCTTGGTGATTCAACCGGTCATGGTGTTGCCGCAGCCTTCGTTTCGCTGATCGCCCTGAGCAGTCTCAAACATATTGTCTGCGATATGCGGGTGACCGAACCCGGGCTCGTCTTGTCTGCTCTGAACGGATTAATTTTCCGGATGCTGGAAAAGCAGAACGGTTCTGCGCTTTCAGAATCGGTTGATATGACTTTCTGCCGGTATAACCATGTAACGCGGAAACTGCAATATATCTGCGCGAATTCAAGAGCCTATATCGTCCGGAAGGGTAACACCGAATTGCTTGAGCACACCAGCATGAGCATAGGTTCCCTGCTCGAAGGCGAATTCGAGATTCCAACCGCCGAAATTACGCTCGAGGCGGGCGACAGAATTTTCTTAATGTCGGATGGCATCGTTGACCAGTTTGGCGGCAGACGCGACAAGCGTCTCGGCTCTAAGTATATAAAGGCCCTTTTAACACTCACTTCCCGGATGTCGATGGTTGAGCAGAAGACAATTATTGCAAGAAACTTTTTACGTTGGAAAGGCGGAAACGAACAAACAGACGATCTTTCATTCATTGCTTTTGAGGTTGAATAATCCGCGAATTCCGGTGTAAATTCCTGAATCTTATTGCGTTTATTTCCCAATGCTTCTACCGGGCCTTCATACCGGGCGGTTTTCGGATGGCAGCTACCGGCGATTTTCCTTTATTATTAAATGCCTGCCTGGTGATTCGTTTCCCCCCAATTCGTATTTTTGAGGTGAGGCCCCTGCTTACTTTTCTTCGAGGTAAAAACAGGCCACGGCGCAAAGTTTTTAATGGTTAACCTTAAGCCCCGTTAAACTGCCATTTTAAATCCTTGCTGTTCCAAAAAGCACACCAGCAGCAATTGTTTTTGCCGATCATGCCACAGAAGGGACGACCCATCAGGATTCTTGTTGTTGAGAACAACTCCAAAGATTTTAAGCTGCTGCAGAAAAGTCTTACCACTGCTGCTATCAAGCGCGCTGAAACAGTGGATCAGGCGGTGGAAACATTGGCGGATCAGAATTTTGATCTGATATTTCTCCATCTTCCGGTTGCTGATAATTCCGGTCTGCAGGCATTTGAAAAACTTAGAAACAAATCCGGCAACACATCAGTCATTATTTGTTGTGATAAAAATAACCTGGAGCTTGCGCGACAAATGATTCATGAAGGCGCCCAGGAATATGTGCTGAAAGAAAAAATTGATCAGGATACGCTTTCCAGAATCGTTTATTGCAGCATGGAACGAGCGCAGTATCATGAACGCATTCGTAAATCAGAGGAATTTTACCGTGGCGGATCCGATGCGGAACAGAAACGCACTGCGGAGAAACTACATTTTCAATCCGCCGTATTGGAGAATATAACGGATGGCGTTTTTATTACGGATGCGGATAATAAAGTTGTTTTCTGGAACAAGGCCTGCGTTGAAATTTTCGGTTACCCGGAAAATGAGATGATAGGCAAAGAACCTTCGGTACTCAGCGTTGATTCGAATGACGGTACCGATATGTCGAATATTGTCCGCCGCATGGATACTTATGGTTCTTTTAACGCGGTTGTCCGCCGGCGCACCAATGAAGGAAGGATCATCTGGATCGACCTGAAAGTGACTTATAATTACGACGCAGACCGGACGAAAACGGGGATGATATTTGTGACCCGCGATGTTACCGATATCCAGGATGAAGAGCACCTGCTGAAATTATTCCAGTCCGTTATTCTCAATACGAACGATGCGGTGGTCATCATTGACGCCACCTCATCGCCAAAAGAAGCTGCGCAGAAAATTGTTTTTGTCAATGAAGCTTTCCGGCAAACCACGGGTTACCGGCCCGATGAAATTATCGGGAAAACATTGTTTACCCTTTCAGGACCGCTGACAGACGAGAAAGAAATGAGGCGCATTCATGAGGCCATGCTGCGCTGGGAGAGCTTTGAGGGCGAACTGCTCTATTACCGGAAAGATAGTTCCACTTTCTGGGTGAACATTACACTTATGCCCGTCAGCGATCAGAGCGGACGATTTACGCATTGGGTTTTTATTCTCCGAAATATCACGGAAGAAAAAAACGCGGATGAGCAACTGCGTGATCAGAATGACGCGCTGACAAAAACCAATCGCGAGCTGGACCGGTTCGTTTACAGCGCATCGCATGACCTGCGCGCGCCGCTTACTTCGGTGCTGGGACTTGTGAGCCTGATGCGAAGGGAATCGTTCGGCGAGGATGCCGGCATTTATCTCGACAAGATCCACGAAAGCATTCATCGGCTCGACCGGCTGATCCAGAACA
>DATDOQ010000182.1:0-3667 GCA_035293205.1 Bacteroidia bacterium | reverse complement strand
ATAATCTCCTCGAAGATCTTTTTCATTATGTTTACCAGAATGAAGATTGCCGCCTGCTTTTTGCCGGCGATATCGCGCAGCTTCCACCGGTTGGACTGACGGATAGTCCCGCACTTGTACCGGCCTTCCTGAAAAAAACTTTTGGTTTTCCCATCCAGGGTGTGGAGCTGAATGAAGTGGTCCGGCAGGAAATGGATTCGGGCGTGCTGTACAACGCCACCAAACTCCGTCTGCAGCTGGCTGAAGGCAAAAATGTTCCGCCGGGATTTGAGCTGGAAGGTTACGACGATATGATCCGTGTGCAGGGACAGGAGCTGATCGATCATCTTGAAAAGGCTTACAATGAATATGGTCCGGAAGAAACCATTGTCATCTGCCGCTCCAACAAACGCGCAAACATTTATAACCAGCAGATCCGTTCGCGCATCCGCTGGCAGGAAGATGAAATTTCAGCCGGCGATCATCTGATGGTTGTAAAAAATAACTACTTCTGGCTGCCGGAAGAAAGCAAAGCCGGCTTCATTGCCAATGGCGACACGGCAAAAATTATCCGCATCCGGAAATACAATGAGCTGCATGGATTCCGGTACGCTGATGTGACGCTACGCCTGCTTGATTACCCGGATGAACCGGAGCTGGATGTGAAAATCCTGCTGGATACACTCTATTCCGAAGCGCCCGCGTTGACAGCGCCGCAGCAACAACAATTATATGAAAGTGTAGCCGCAGATTACAAAGACCTTTCGAAAGGCGCGCGCTATAAAAAAATGCAGGAGGATCCCTGGTACAATGCGCTGCAGGTAAAATTTGCGTACGCAGTCACATGTCATAAAGCACAGGGCGGACAATGGAAAGCGGTTTTCATTGAACAGGGTTACCTGACGGACGAAATGGTCAACGCCGAATTTTTCCGGTGGCTTTACACGGCGCTAACGCGCACAACTGAAAAAGTTTACCTCGTTGGCTTCAACGAAAATTTTTATACCTGACAGGGTGAATGCTTTTTTTATTTTCGAAAGGAAATAAACTTAGTGTCTTCACTTCGTGAATCTTTGTGGCTTTGTGTCTTCATGGCTCTTTCTTTCGTGTCTTTGAAAAAGTCGGATTTATCAACAAAACATACCATTACCGCCAAAGGCTGCCTACTTTTGGCATGATGCTGAAAAAAGGAGACCCCAAAATCATCCGTGCGTGGACGTTTTATGATTGGGCGAATTCCGTTTACCCGCTTGTTATTTCGTCTGCCATCTTCCCTATTTTTTACGAAGCCATAACAACATCTGAAATTGATGGAAAGCTGGTGGATGATGTGGTCGTGGCAAGCCTCCAATTCAAGAACACGGAATTTTATTCCTACATCGTTGCCATATCTTACCTGGTAGTCGCCATTTCTTCGCCGGTGCTTTCCGGTATCGCGGACTATACAGGAAGCAAAAAAAGATTTCTGCAGTTTTTCTGTTTTTTAGGCGCAGGATCCACGATGCTGCTCAGCCTGTTCACACCTGAACACCTCGGATGGAGCATGCTTATTTTACTTTTTGCAAGCGTGGGTTATTGGGGAAGCCTGGTTTTTTACAATGCCTATCTTCCTGAAATAGCCGTGCCCGCTGAACAGGACCGGGTGAGCGCAAAAGGATTTGCCATGGGTTATATCGGCTCGTCCACCCTTTTGATCCTTATTCTCATTCTCGCTGTTTTCACAAACATAATTCCCGAAATCAAATACACCTTCCTGCTGGTAGGAATCTGGTGGATCGCATTCGCGCAGATTACTTTCCGGAGATTGCCAAAATCGCAGAACCTTCATGCTGCTGCTGTTAACGGAAATATCGTAACCAAGGGCTACCAGGAATTGATGGTGGTTTTTCGCGATATTCTGAAGCTGAAGCAGCTCCGCCGGTTTCTCGGATCGTATTTTATGTATAACATGGGTGTGCAAACAGTGATGATCATGGCGGTGCCTTTTGCCACAAAAGCGATTCAGTGGGAATCACCCGATCAAAAAAACCAAAGCCTGATCGTCAGCATCCTGCTTATTCAGTTCCTGGGTGTCGCGGGCGCGTTCCTGATGTCGTGGATCTCACGTTCTATCGGAAATCTCAAAACCATCGGAATCGTGATCTTCTTTTGGGTGGTTATTTGTATCTGCGTTTATAAATTTGTTTACACGCCAATCCAGTTTTATATTGTTGCAGCGGGCGTCGGACTGCTGATGGGCGGCATCCAGGCCATGTCCCGCTCCACCTATTCTAAAATGTTGCCCGAAACGGAAGATCATGCCTCTTACTTCAGCTTTTTTGATGTCAGTGAAAAAATCGGACTGGCCATCGGAACTATTTCTTTCGGATTCATTGAAGGTTTCACCGGAGGAATCAGGAATTCCGTTCTTTCATTGATCGTCACGTTTATCATCGGCTTCCTGCTGCTTTTGCGTGTTCCCCGGTCGGCAACCGTTCGATGAAAAAGAGATCCACCAAAAAATAGCAAGCGAAAAAAAATGATTGTCGATCTTTTTATACCCTGTTTTGTTGATCAGCTTTATCCTGAAACAGCGAATAACATGATCAAAATTCTTGAACGCGTTGGCTGCGGCGTCAATTACAACCACGAACAAACCTGTTGCGGACATCCTGCTTACAATGCCGGATTCTGGGATCATTGCAAGGAAGTGGGCGATAAATTCATCCGCGAATTTCAGAACGACCGTTACATTGTTTCCCCATCCTCCTCCTGTCCCGGATTTGTAAAAAATTATTACGGCGATATGTTTCACAATTCCGTGCTGCACAATCAATCAAAACAGGTGCAGAAAAACATGTTCGAGTTTTCCGATTTCCTGGTAAATATTTTAAAGATCTCCGACCTCGGCGCGAAGATGAACGGCGTGGCTGTTTTTCATGATGCGTGCAGCGGACTACGCGAATATGGCATTCACCGTGAACCCCGGCTGCTGCTTTCAAACGTGCGCGGGCTCGAGCTGCGCGAGTTGAATAACAACACAACCTGCTGCGGATTTGGCGGCATGTTTTCCGTAAAATTTGAAAATGTTGCCGTGGGAATGGCCGACCAAAAACTAAAGGCCGTCGAAGCTACCGGCGCCGATACCATCATCTCCACCGATCTTAGTTGTCTGCTGCACCTCGACGGTTTCATCAAAAAGCAGGGTAAAAAAATCAAAGTCATGCACCTGGCGGATGTGCTCGTGCAAGGCTGGGAGAGTTAGAAGGGAGAGTGGAGAGTGGACGGAGGATAGATTGCAAGAATGAAAATTGCTTTTAGAATAAAATTGAACATGTGGGCGTGCCCCCGTCAAAAAAACTTGTTTATAAAAAATTGAATTTTTTGACGGGGTCAGGCTATTCGTTTCAAGTCCGGCCACGCACATCGCCTCGCGCTTCGGGCTTTCCACTACTATCCTTCACGCAAAAAAATTCAGGCAAAAGGTTTTCCTGATGAAACGGCCAACGCCATTCAGGCATAGTCATCCTCACTCTCTCCTTTTCCTCCCTCAAAACTCAGATCTCACCTCTCAGTTCTTCTATGTTGTAAAGCAAGAAAAAAATTCATTTTAAAACAATTTACTGTTGTTATCATGTTGGAATGGGCAATAACTCGCAGACTCACAGACTTTGTCTGTCTGCGAGTTATTCTCATTTCAACATGATGC
>DATDOQ010000181.1:0-2477 GCA_035293205.1 Bacteroidia bacterium | reverse complement strand
AACATCAGTTTCGAGCTGGCTTCACGCGGTTGTCCATCGGTTTTTGCTGTTGACGCCGACTACCGGTGCGCAAAATTTATTTCAGATGCGGCGCAGAAGTATGATTTGCCCGCGATCCGGGTGATGCGTTCCGATGTATATATTTTCTTGAGAAAAGCCAAAGGGCAGTGGGATCTTATTTTTGCCGATCCGCCCTATGAGCAACAGGAAACGGCGGATCTGCCAGGACTTATTTTCAAAAAAGATATGCTTGCGCCCGATGGATTGCTGGTGATCGAACATACCCAGCGGCTTCAATTCACTGATACGTCCCGCCGGAAGGAGCAACGAACATATGGAAAAGTGAACTTCAGCATTTTTGGCTGAGTTCAATCACAAAGTTCTTCTACTTAACTTCGTCCTTTAACCATTAACCCATGACGCGCATCGCAGTTTTTCCCGGTTCATTCGACCCGTTCACCCGCGGCCATGAATCGATCGTCCGGAGAGTATTACCGTTGTTCGATAAACTGATCATCGCCATCGGGATCAACACGCATAAATCCTATTATTTTCCATTGGAAAAACGGAAGCAGTGGATCAAGCAGACTTTTGCCGGCGAATTAAAGGTCACGGTGGAAACGTTCACCGGGCTAACTATTGATTATTGCCGGAAATCAAATGCGAAATTCATCATCCGTGGTTTGCGCACTACAACAGACCTTGAATTTGAAAAAGCCATTGCGCAGATGAACAAAGCAATGGCCGATGAGATCGAAACGCTTTTTATTCTACCGACCCCGGAGCTTTCCGCAATAAATTCCACCATTATCCGTGATATCGTCAGGAACGGGGGTGATGCTTCCCGTTTTGTCCCAAAGGGAATCGACCTGAAACCGTAAGCGGGTGATTCTATAAAGCGCGGCATAGTAATTGAAAAAGAGTTAAGACCGGTTCCTGTTATTTGAGGAAATTTAACATCCGGAAACAGCGAACAGGCCGTAATTTCGGAATACCCCAGAAAACAAGCCATTGAAACAAATCATCAGCGCTTTTCTTTTGATTATCACTTTCCCGGTCTTCAGCCAGGAAAAAACATGCACTATTTTCGGGTTCGCCCCGGGAAGGGAAGGCGCTGTGCTCGGAATATATTCCTACGATGATTACATCACATTAACAGAAATAAAGCTGGGCGAAACGATCGTCGGCGACAGCGGAAAATTTTCGGTCACGTTTGAGGCGCCGGAAATTACAAAAGTGATGATCCGTTCACAAAAGCTGATCGGCTTCCTGTATGCCGAACCAGGCCGCAAAATTGAAGTTGAATTTCCGGAACGTGATCCCAAGGCGATGGTCAATCCTGATGTGGAATACACAACGGATGTCTCCATCTACACGGAGGATTCCACCGACATGAATTTTCTGGCGAGCGATTTCAACCGCAAATTTTACAAATGGTGGGGCCAGAATTACATTCATCTCGTCAGCAAAGATTCGATGATGGTGCTCGACTCGTTTGCCGTCCGAATGAAGCGTCATTATCATTGGGTGAAGAATCCGTATTTCAAGCCATGGATGGAATATGGCATTGCGGCCATGCAGGATGCAACGCTGCGGAGTCCGCTAAAATCAGGAACAATTTATCTGACAGGACGAAAAATCCATTACCATAATTCGGAGTACATGGCTTTTTTCAACAGTTTTTTTAAAGATTACCTGTACAAATGGTCTTTGCGGAAAGAAGGCAGCGGCATCATGTACGCGATCAATGAAATGATCAGCTACGACAGCCTGCTGGGCGCCATGAAAAATCTGCCCTGGATGAAAAATGATTCCCTGCGCGAGATGGTGATGCTGAAAGGGCTTTTTGAAGTTTATGACAACCCTGCATTTAATTCACGTAACGTGCTCGCAATCGCGCAGCTTGCCTCCATCCGGAGCCCCGTTGCGGAACACAGGCGGATCGCGCGCAATATTGTTTCATTTTATACCTGGCTGAAAAAAGGCAGCGCCGCGCCTGCATTCACTACCATCGACCGCAAAGGCGCCGCGGTGGATCCACTCCTGGCAAACCGGGGCAAATACATTTATTTATTTTTCTATTCCACCACCAATCCTTCATCCGTTTCCGAGCTGCGTTATTCGTCCGGCCTTCAAAAAAAATATGGTAAGAGCATCACATTTATAAATGTTTCGGTGGATGCAGATACACTGGCCTGGAAAAAATTCCTGCTTGCAAATCCCAAAATCAGCGGCACAATGCTGCACTATGATTTCAAGCAAAAAACGAAAGACGATTTTAAGCTTTATACTGTTCCTGCAGGTTTTATCATTGATCCGGACGGAAAATTTTATTTATCGCCCGCAGATAATCCATCCGGCGACCTGGAAGCGGCGTTCGCAAAAATTGCGACGCTGAAAGGGAAATGAAGTTGTTTTGCTGTTCTCAGCGATACGCTTCAAGCACATCTTCTAACGAACCATACGTATTTTTTAGC
>DATDOQ010000180.1:0-3982 GCA_035293205.1 Bacteroidia bacterium | reverse complement strand
TGGCGGGTGGTGGTACAATGAGTTGCTTGTAGATTATTTTCAGCGGAATGAAACGCCACCGGCCGGACTTCGTTTTTATGAAACCTGCGCAACGCTTGATTCTGCCAGGAACGCGGGCATGAAAACTTATTATTTGCCCGAACAGAATTTATACAACGACCAGATGTTCGGACAAAACTGTACCGACAGCCTGGCCGCGCCATTCGTGGTGCGTTGAGAGGCGATCATTCGTATTTTCAGCCGGAACTTGACATTCCGGAGCAATTTTCTCCGTGCCCCTTCGTGCATGCCTCCGTTTTAACTCCGTGGTTATTTTTTAACCATGACTTAACAAATTAGTCGCCATTCCATGAAAACAAAATATTGAAATCCAGACGCCCAAAAATTTTATTCTTGAACCGGCAGGAATAGCGTATTTTTCGGCTCCAAAAAATTTATTCAACCATGAAAACATTCCTTACAATTGGATGCGCATTTTGTCTGACAGCCATTTTCGCCCAGGAAACGCGTCGCGACAAGGGCGAAATGAAACCCTATTACAATCCATTTATCAAAAATATTAAGCAAAAGCTCAGCGAGTTCAGCGCGAAACCAAAAGAAGAAGAGAAAAAATTCCGGATGGATTACACCAACGTGGATGTTCCAAAGTCCATGAATGAATTCAAAACGGTGTTTGTTTCCCCGCCGGTTTCACAGGGCGCGACCAATACCTGCTGGTGTTTTTCCACTTTATCTTTTTTTGAAACGGAAATCAACCGGATCACGAAACAAGATATCCGTTTGTCCCAATCATGGATCGTTTACTGGGAGTACGTTGAAAAAACGAAAGAATTTGTCCGCACACGGGGAACTTCCGCTTTCGGTGAAGGCTCCGAATCCAATGCCGTATCCCGGATGATGAAAATATATGGCCTTGTTCCTTATAATGATTACACCGGACTCAAACCCAATCAGCCTTTCTATGAGCATGCCAGTTTGTTCGATGAGCTGAATGCATACCTGCAACATGTTAAATCCGCGGGAGCCTGGAGCGAAGCAGAAGTGGTTTCCACCGTAAAATCAATTCTTGGTTTTCACATGGGCGAGCCGCCTTCAAAAGTAAATGTGAATGGAAGAACCATGTCGACGCATCAGTACATGACCAATGTCTGTAAGCTCAACCCGGACGATTATGTTGAATTCATGTCGCTGAAGCAGTCCCCCTATTGGGCAAAAGCAGAGTATGACGTACCGGACAACTGGTGGAATTCGGCAGATTATCACAATGTACCGCTGGATACTTGGATGGACATTATCAAAAAAAGCATTAAAGCCGGATACAGCCTGTCAATCGGCGGAGATGTTTCGGAAACCGGAATGAATCCGGAGCTGGGCGTTGCAATGATTCCCTCTTATGATATTCCGCATGAATTCATTGATGAAAATGCACGGCAAATGCGGTTTAGCAACGGAAGCACAACAGATGATCATGGAATTCACCTGGTCGGGTGGTGCGAAAAACCCAACGGCATGTGGTTCCTCATCAAGGATTCAGGCAGCAGCAGCAGAAATAATCCGCAAAATCCTGGTTACTTTTATTACCACGAAGATTATGTGAAGCTGAAGATGATGACCTTTACCATTCACAAAGCTGCAGTGAAGGATGTGCTCTCGCAGTTCACTGTAAAATAATGCCAAGGCCATTGTTTCACCGGTTTTCGTAATTACATTGCAATGAAAAATACTTTTTCAATCTCCTTTTTCCTCGCACTATTTTTTTGTTCATGCGGGAGCCCGGCAATAAAAGACATTGAATGGATCGTTGGTCACTGGCAGGGACTGGATGAAAACGACCTGACGTTTCATGAAGTATGGGAACGGTCGGGCAAGAATGAATATGCCGGTTCCGGAGCAACGCTTTCGCCAGAAGGTGATACTCTGTGGAAGGAAACCCTGAAGATAGGACTTGTTGAAGGAACACCTTATTATATAGCCACGCTTCCTGAAAATAAGGGCCCCGTACTTTTTAAAATGATAAAAGGCGATGCAAGGAATGCCATTTTCGAGAACCGGGAACATGATTTTCCGCAACGGATCTCTTATGTGCTTGAAACAGACAGCACGATCAATGTGAGACTGGAAGGAATTGAAAAAGGCCAGCCAAGGATTGAAACGCTCAACTTCGTCCGTGTAAAAGCAGATAACATCCGGCCCACCGGTCCGCGACCAGTTGAGATCATCCTTCCCGATACTATTGTGGATCAATAAAAAAAGAAGTCCCGTAAATCAGGAACTTCTTTTTCAAGGGCGCATTTTTTTTGCGCAACGCAAACATTAATGTGCAGGGGTTATTGTTTCTTATATAAGTTCACCTGGCTCCGGATTTCCTGTGGTGTCATTGGTCCATCACCAATGGGCGTGGCCTGAAAGAACGCCTGCTGGCCAATAACCTTGCGCGATTTAAAAGCATGCTCGTCAGCAATCAAAAGGTTGCCATTCCAATCAACAGCAAACAATATGTAGTTGTGAAACCTGCCAAACGCAATTGCGACCGGATCTCCACGTGTAAAGGCTGAATAATTCAGAACCATATTCTTGTTTTTATCGAGCAGGTAGATATTTTGAACCTGCGCCCGTGTACCATCAGGTGATTCACAAATTGCGAAAACCTGTTGCGGCTCCGGCAATGGGAGCGTATGATCACAATTAAAGATTCCAAACCGCACGACACTGAGACGTTGAAATGCAACCTTTTGATATTGTGTTGCCGCCATGATTAAACGGGACGCATCTGATGGTGCTTCAAATTTATAGGCGCGGCAAAAATCCACCCATTGTTTATAGTTCATGGATTGCTGATGCGTGTTCATTCTAGGGCGTAACTTATTCCAGCATCGCACTGAATCACCCGCCAGTTTCGCATTCCACCGTTTCTCCAATTCAAGCCTGCGCTCAATCATGCGTGTCATTTTTCGCTTCCGCTGTTCAAGTAGTCTTGTATAAAGACGGTACCGGCTTTTTAATAACTGACGGGGATAGGCCTTCGTTTTTTTACCTGCCAGACGCACCGGCTCAACACCAACAGTTTTAAATCCGTCGTTCGTTTTGAATTCCATCGTGAAATCGCTTCCATTCCGGTAAATGCGCAGATCATTAATTCCACTTTTCTTTTTCCTGAATAGTCTTTTTATTGCTTTCGATTTTACCGCATCAGTTGTTTTCCATACCATTCTGCCAAACGCAGATAACTCCGGATTCAACCGGTTCGACCTGAATCGTTTTCGAATGATAAAACATGTATAGTTTTTCGTGGAAACAACCTTTTCAAGATATAAGTGCGAAGAATAATTCTTATTCAGGTTGAGGTCATACGCTTTGGTTTCATTTTTATATGTCAGATCTGAATAGCGCGTTTCGAAATCAGTCGTATCTACACGGGCAGGCCTGTTGCGTAAGCTATTCAAAGTGCTGTTGCGGAAAGCCAGCGCGGGCAGGTAATCATGATCGGCCTGGAATTGTTCCTGCACTTCCGGTTCTTGAGCTTGTTCGTCCGTTTGCCCAAGCGCTTCTTCATATTTCCAACCCATTTTTTCATCCAGTCTGTAAAAATTATAGGTAGAAGCGGTGTCAACAACGGCAAATTCAATGTCCACTTTTTTTCCATTAGCCAGGAATACTTCTTTACCACCTGCTGAAGCATTTATCTCGAACATTCCGGCTGATTCGAAATCTGATTTAATTCCGCCACTGTCATAGACCATAGGAATGCCACTTACCATAATATCTACCGGGTCACGAAATTCCCTGTAATCTATGATAACACTTCCTGTAACCGGATTGCCCGCATCGTCAACAAATGCTTTTTCAGGAATTGCTATTTTCGTTCCGGTTGGATGAATTAAGGTCCCGCCGGAACTTGCGGAGGTTGTGTAAACCGATTTCACAATGTCAATTCCCTGCAAAGGCGGCTTCACCAGCGGATGTGTTTTCCTGAAAGCTACCG
>DATDOQ010000179.1:0-3260 GCA_035293205.1 Bacteroidia bacterium | reverse complement strand
AAGCAGAATGGAAGAAGGACCAGGCAGCGGCACAACCAATATGCCGGCATCGTATGCCATCCGCACGATTTCCGCGCCCGGATCTGCCACACCCGGACAACCTGCCTCCGAAAGCAAACCGATAGATTTGCCTTTTTTTGCCGAATCGAGGTAGAACAGCATTTCACGCGCATCAACATGCTTGCCGATAGGGTGTAAGCGGAGATCCGCCATTGCGAATGGAGTTCCGGCAGCTTTCAGAAAATGCCTTGCCGATTTCTCATTTTCAACAATAAATTCATCAATGCCGTGTAAAACTTCCAGCGTTGCAGCAGGCAGAACATCGGCAGGCTTGCTTTCTTCACCGAGCGTAACGGGGATCAGATAAAGTTTTCCCATCGGCGGCTAAGCTACAAATAATGGTAGAAGAGCGCCGGAATAATCCGGAAAAATGAAACGCATAAGCTATTTGCTTTTCAGATCCTGTACGATTGCCTCACATGCCTGGGAAACGAGCTGAAAAACCTGCTCGAAGCCAGCTTCACCGCCAAAATACGGATCAGGTACCGCCCTGTTTTTTCCCGGCCATTTTTTATTCAGAAGAAATTCCACTTTATGCCTGTGCCGGTCTGTTTTAGCCAGTGAGATTACTTCGCGGTAATTGCTGCTGTCCATCACAAAGATGTAATCGAACTCCTCAAAATCTTTTTTTGTGAACGGGCGCGCGACCAGCTTCGAGATGTCTATCCCATGTGAACGGGCATTTTCCATAGAACGCTGATCCGGGTTTTGTCCTGCATGCCAGCCGGATGTCCCGGCGGAATCAACAAGCACATTTTTAATTCCGGCTTCCAGCAGCTTGTGACGCAAAATTCCTTCGGCAAGCGGCGAACGGCAAATGTTGCCGAGACAAACCATTAGTATTTTGACAGGGTTCGAAATCATGCTGATTACAAATATTAAACAAAAACGCCCTCGTGCAAAGCAAGAAGGCGTTCATGACGGGGAGTGTTTGATTATTGGATGCTCAGCTTTTTTTCGAGCTCTTCAATGTATGCGCGGAAGCGTTTATCGGTATCCATCAGGTTATTGACTGTCCGGCAGGCATGTAAAACAGTTGCATGGTCTTTACCGCCGCAGTGCATTCCGATTGTAGCAAGCGAGGATTTGGTCATGCTCTTCGCAAAATACATGGCAATCTGACGGGCCTGCACCACTTCGCGTTTGCGTGTTTTGGATTTCAGGAGCTCAATTGGAAGATCGAAATAATCACAGACTACTTTCTGGATGTAATCGATCGAAACTTCCCGCGCGGTGTTCTTGACGAACTTGTCGATCATCTGTTTAGCCAGCTCGAGGGTGATCGCTTTTTTATTGAGCGATGCCTGGGCAAGCAGGGAGATATAAGCGCCTTCAAGCTCACGGATATTGGTGGTTATGCTGTAAGCGAGGTATTCAACCACTTCGCGGGGAAGCTCAATGCCGTCGATGTAAAGTTTCTTTTCGAGGATCGCAATGCGGGTTTCGAGCGCCGGGATCTGCAGATCGGCAGACAATCCCCATTTGAAACGGGAAAGAAGCCGTTGCTCCATGCCCTGCATTTCCACAGGCGCCTTGTCGGCCGTCAGTACAAGCTGCCTTCCTGACTGGTGAAGGTGATTGAAGACATGAAAGAATACGTCCTGTGTTTTGTCTTTACCGGCGAAGAACTGCACATCATCAATGATGAGCACGTCAATCATCTGGTAAAAATGAACGAAGTCGTTCTGGTTGTTGTTCTTTACCGAATCAATGAACTGGTGGGTGAATTTTTCGGATGAAACATACAATACCGTCTTAGCGGGATGCTTGTACTTGATCTGCAAGCCGATTGCGTGGGCAAGATGGGTTTTGCCGAGACCGACACCACCATATATAAGGAGTGGATTAAAAGCAGTTCCTCCTGGCTTGTCTGCCACTGCCCATCCGGCAGAGCGCGCAAGCCGGTTGCAATCGCCTTCTACAAAATTCTCAAAGGAATAATTTGCATTGAGCTGCGATTCCACGTTCACCTTCTTCAGGCCTGGAATAATGAAGGGATTGCGGATCGTATTTTTATTCAGGTCGATCGGCATGGCAACCGCCGGATTTTTGACATCTCGCCGGTTCGATGTTGGAATTTTTACCGTGTAGGGTTTGGTATTGGCAAACGCATTTTCCATTACAATGGAATATTCCAGCTTGCCTTCCTGTCCGAGCTCTTTGCGGATGGTTTTCTTGAGCAGGGTAATGTAGTGTTCCTCGAGCCATTCATAAAAGAACTGGCTTGGAACCTGGATCGTTAATACGCTACCGGAAAGTTTGAGGGCCCTGATCGGTTCGAACCATGTTTTAAAACTTTGCGAGCTGACATTATCCCTGATGATATTGAGGCAACTGTCCCAGACTTTGTCGTGTGTCTTCTCCATTCGAAAATTTCAGCTTTATATAGTGAGGTACTTGTTCGGGTCGGCTTCGGTTTGTAAAATTATTATTTCGCGCATAGGTTCAATCATTTTTCAACGAAAAAAATTTGAAAATAATTTCATCCGGCACTTGACTTTGTGGTTACTTCAACAGTTCGGGGTTTCAGCGATTTTATTTTTTGATTATTTGTTGGTGCAGCCGATTATTTTGCCTAACCTGATTCCATGCTTTCCGTCCGGAACTGCATAAAGATTTTTTTCCCCGCTAAATTTGGTTATGCAAACATGATTGCCATTCAGCTTATTCCTGCGTTCCCGCCCTGTTTCATCCGTCTTCATGATAGGGTCAAGTTAAACTGTTTTTCCATACGAATGGTCATCAGTCAATAAGGAAGTTCAAATCAGGCTTTGCATGTGAAAACAGCACCGGCATTTTTTGGGGATACGAAATTAAGGAACGGGAATAAACCGGAGTTGTTATGGAACGCAATTTATTTACAGAAGTTCCACGGTGGTTGCATAAACCTTGACGACGAACGTCCTTCCTCAACCGGAGGGACAGGTTATGGACATTCACGCATATAAAGGAGTGTGTATCTTCGTAAAAACCTGAAATAAGGCATGTTCATTTCAGAAACCGCTATTCGTGTACGCTACGGCGAAACTGACCGCATGGGTTATTCCTATTACGGGAATTACGCGGAGTATTATGAAGTGGGTCGCGTGGAAGCATTGCGGACGCTCGGGTGGAACTATAAGGAGATGGAGGACGGCGGCATTCTCCTGCCGGTTTACACATTCAGCATTAAATATTTCAGGCCTGCTTTTTATGATGAT
>DATDOQ010000178.1:0-5854 GCA_035293205.1 Bacteroidia bacterium | reverse complement strand
GCCAGCGAAGAGATCATCACCCCGCGGCCTGTCGCTGCTTCACGCCCTTTTGATCCGCCCAGCGTGATTGGTTTACCCGTAACAACACCCGGTGAATCTTCGCCCGTCATCCGGTTGTACTCATCGAGCAGCCACGCCATTTCGCGTTTGCTTGTTCCCATGTCCGGCGCAGGAATGTCTTTATTTACACCAAACACATCTGAAAGCGAACGTGTATAAGCGCGGGTGAGACGCTCCAATTCACCAACAGACATTTTGCGCGGATCGCACTTAATGCCGCCTTTGCCGCCGCCGTAAGGCAGATTTGCAATTGCACACTTGATCGTCATCCATGCCGCAAGCGCGCGGACTTCATCTGCATTCACATCCATCGCATAACGGATCCCGCCTTTTGCAGGGCCAAGATGCGTGGAATGCACCGTGCGATGTCCTTCAAAAACTTTCACTTTCCCGTCGTCCATTACGATCGGGAGACTTACTGCCACCTCTTTTTTGGGATGACGGAGAATTTCAGCCACGTCGGGAGCGAGTCCGTATAATTCCGCAGCTTTATCAAGGCGGGCGAGCACGGCGTCAAACATACTGGGGTGCTGCACATTTCCGCTTGCCGTTGAAGCCTCTGCCTTCTTTGCTGTAGTAGCCATAATTTGGTTGGTTGAGGGATTAGGTTGGTTGAGTGGTTGAGTTTGTTTTGTTCTTTACTCTGTGACTCTGTGACTCTGTGGTATTTATTTTTTGGAATTTGTCCCGAAAGTCTTCGGGATTGGAATTTGAGTTGGTTGTATGAGTAGCAGACAAGTGATACGGCTGTTAAAGGGCCCACGAAATTAAGGAATTCTGCGGAGAATGTTAATCCGCCTTGTAAACCTAAGCCATTGAAACAGGCTGATTTAATTCATTTTAACTGCAGGAATGAAGGCTTTATCGTTGTTAAAGTCAGATTCATCGTAAAAAATACAGCATCAAAACAACAACAAAAGGTGAAGCCATCAATACCCCGTCAAAGCGGTCCAGAATGCCGCCATGGCCGGGTAGCAGGGTTCCCGCGTCTTTCACACCGGTATTGCGTTTGAACATGGATTCAACCAGATCGCCGGCTGTTCCGGTTACAGAAATTACCGCTGCAATGATCATCCATTCCATTTCTGAGAATTCAATGTAGTATTTTGACACAACCCAACCGCCTGCAACGGCAAACAGGAAACCTCCGATAAAGCCTTCCCATGTTTTTTTTGGTGAAATGCGTTCGAGTAATTTATGTTTTCCAAACAGCCGGCCGCAAACGTAGGCCATCGTATCATTTGTCCAGAGTAGAATAAAAAATCCGAGAAGCAGATGCAGGTTATAATGAAACCCAGGATTCGCGCCTTTGAAAGAATATTCAATTACCGGAATATTCCACAATGCAAATGGCACACTAATGTAAAGACAGCCCAGAAGTGTAAAAGCAACATTGGAGAAAGCCGTTTCTGATTTCCTGATAAGTTCAATGATAAACAATAGAAATGGAAAAAGTAAAATCACTAACAGAATTGCATATCGGGTATTAAAGCCTGTAGGAATTTTAACATGAGTTTGCAACAAAAAAATCAGTAAAAAAATCAATATTCCAAGTAAAATTCCCAACACCTTCTGCGGCCGCGCGCCGGTTTTTTCGGCCAGCGCGTAAAACTCGCGGAGACCAAGAATAATAATGAGAAGAAAAAGCGCCGCCATGGAATAAGCGTTCCAAAGAATTGCTCCCACGAGAACCGCGACGAAAATTATTCCGGTGATTGAGCGTTGGAGGAGGTTTTTGTCCATCAGGGACAAAGATAAACTTAACCCGCAATCAGGAAATTGTGTTTTTATTTCAGCAGGGAACCTCTTTTGAAATAAAAGCGGAATCCGGTTTCAAAAGATGCGAATGTGGATGAGCGCATCCCTATACCCGGAACTTTTTGTAAAGCTACTCCGAATTGCGACTGAAAATAGAAAGCAAACTGGCTTGCAAGGCGGTCCTTGCGTGAAAAACGCAGCGCAATTCCCATCGGGAAAAAAGCCCTGAAATTCATGACCACAGGCGTGGACACCTGCTCATGCGTGTAATTGGAATTTGTATTCGAATATCCATATCCGTTTGCCATATAAGTTACAGAATCAGGATTGAAAGTAGTAAGCACCTCCATTGAATTATGTGAATATTCCGCATACGTGTATCCGCCCACGACTGCGCCGGCGTTCAGACCATAACCGAACCAGCAATTCACCAGCCGGTTTTCTTTCGTGTGAAAAATTTGCCCTACCTCCAGCGAAACACTGGATGCATACCAACTGAAGTCGTAATTATCCCTGGCAATTGAATCAACATAATAGGTTTCATTATTGCCCGTCACAAGCGTATCGTGCCGCGATCTCTTTTCCCGGAAGTAATATGGTCCGTTGAATCCGATGCTACTAAAGTTAGCGCCCACGAAAAACATGGTTGACGCTGAATAGGCAGATTTCTTTTTGTTGAGGTGCTTAAATGCAACACGCGCGCCGAAAAGGGTGTTGATGTCCAGACTGCTGCCGTATGAAAGTGAAGTCGAGGATTTATAACCTGAAAAATCACTTTGCACAAGTGCTGAGGCGGGAGCGACTTTTTTAAACTCATCAAGCGTTAGCGGGGTATAACCCACCATGATTGAGCCGCCATACAGTTCAAAGGAATGACCAACGAGGAAAGAAGGGGATTCATCCTGGCCGCGAAGAATTAATGAATAAAAAAAGAAAAGGCTGATCACAAAATGTTTCATGGTCGTAGGCATATTAAGTTAAGGGGATGATAAAAAACAGACGAGATCCACTCCTTTTAGTTGCCTCTAAGTTTTTAATTAAGAGGGCTTTTGAAAAAGGTCATTCTTCAACCCCATTCACCGCCGGCAAATCATCAATCATAAAAACATAGATCTCCTTCGGGCCATGCGCACCGAGAATAAGCGTCTTTTCAATATCCGCCGTGCGACTTGGACCCGTGATCATGGTTACCATCGAAGGAAATCCCGCGGGATATTTTGCTTTAATAGCCTTCAGCGCTTCCTTCATATCGTAAATAAGCTGCGAGGTTTTTGCAACCACGATATGCTGGTGAGGAAAAACCGGCGCGCGGCGGCCGGAGCCCTGCATGGAACTCACAAGGATGCTGCCCGTTCGGGCGACCAGGAATTCACAGGCTGTTATGGACGTATCCGCTTTTTCAACTTCCTGCGGAGAAGAAATAAAAGAAACTTTTGCGCGATTCAGCAATTCCTGCAATTCCTTTTCTCCGCACCATATCTGGCCAAAGCTGCCATCGGTTGTGAGCGCATGCACGTTGTAACAAAAATCTTCTTCGTTCTCGCAAAAAATAAACTGTCCGCCTACTTCTGAAAACTGCTGCGCAAAAACCAGCTCAAGCGCCTCGGCTGGTTCCGGGTAAATGCTGCTTTCAAAATCAATGGATGGATTTTCCAGCCGCGATTTATGAATCAGCGCAGCGCGGACTTTTTTCAAAATCTGCTCTCTGGAAGTGGTGTCTTTCATTTAATCCGTTTTTGGCGTATTGAATTCGCCGGCCGGATTTTGTTCCGCTTTCAGCTGCTCTTCCTTATCCCATTCGCGTTTACCAAAGATCATTTCGAGGTCTTCTTTAAAGATGACTTCTTTTTCAATCAGTTTATTCGCGAGCTCTTCTAACTTGCCGCGATGCTGGCGAAGGAGATCTTTGGTCTTTTCATAAGCAGTATCGATGATCTTTTTCACTTCTTCGTCTATCGTTTCAGCGGTTTTTTCGCTGTACGGCTTTTGCATCATAAATTCCTGGCCACTGGTGTCGTAATAGCTGATGTTGCCGATTTTTGCATTCAGTCCATAATACATCACCATCGCGTACGCCTGTTTTGTCACACGCTCGAGATCACTTAACGCGCCGGTTGAAATTGCGCCGAATTCAACTTCTTCCGCTGCCCTGCCGCCTAAAGTGGCGCAGATCTCATCCATGAATTGTTCGGTCGTGGTGAGCTGACGTTCTTCCGGCAAATACCAGGCTGCTCCCAGCGAACGTCCACGTGGAACAATTGTAACTTTAACCAGTGGCGCCGCATGCTGCAACATCCAGCTTGCGGTGGCATGTCCCGCTTCATGGAAAGCAATGATCCGTTTTTCTTTTTTCGAAATGATTTTATTTTTCTTTTCCAGTCCGCCGATGATACGATCAACAGCATCGAGAAAATCCTGGCGACCGACAAATTTTTTATTGTGACGGGCGGCGATCAGCGCGGCTTCGTTGCAGATATTCGCAATATCGGCGCCGGAAAATCCGGGCGTTTGTTTCGCGAGAAAATCGAGATCAACCGAATCATCGAGCTTCAATGGTTTGGAGTGTACCTGGAAAATCGCTTTACGTTCGTTCAGGTCCGGGAGATCCACATAAATCTGGCGATCGAAACGTCCGGCCCGCAGCAGCGCGCGATCGAGAATATCCGCGCGGTTCGTGGCGGCGAGAATAATCACACCGCTGTTTGTCCCGAAGCCATCCATTTCCGTCAGCAACTGGTTCAGCGTATTTTCGCGCTCATCATTGGCGCCCTGGGAAATGCTTCTCCCGCGCGCCCTTCCAATGGCGTCGATCTCGTCGATAAAAATAATGCAGGGCGCTTTTTCTTTCGCCTGCTTGAAAAGGTCGCGCACACGCGAGGCGCCCACACCCACAAACATTTCCACAAAGTCGGAACCGGAAAGTGAGAAGAATGGAACTTTTGCCTCGCCCGCAACAGCTTTTGCGAGAAGTGTTTTGCCTGTTCCCGGCGCGCCAACGAGCAAAGCGCCTTTCGGGATCTTCGCGCCGAGATCGGTATATTTTTTCGGACTCTTCAGGAAGTCCACAATTTCTTTGATCTCCACTTTCGCCTCTTCAAGTCCGGCGACATCGTTGAAGGTAACGTTGACGGTTGTGTCCTTATCGAATAAAGTCGCGCGCGATTTCCCGATGTTGAAGATCTGGCTTCCGCCGCCCGCGCCCATGCGCCGCATCACAAAAACCCAAAGCACCACGATCATGAGCAGTGGCAGCAGCCAGCTCAGATGATCGGAAAAATTGCCGCGTTTTTCCTCTTTGATTGGGGTTAGTTGTTCATCCGTGTAGCCATTTTCACGCTCTGTGGCGCGAATGCGTTTTTCCACCTCTTCAGAGTATGATTCGTCCAATTGCAAATGCGGCACATGTTCAGGTGTGGGTCCGCGCCAGCCGACATGTTTTTTCTTCATCGCCAGCACCGACGGCGCGTTTGCCTTGTCTTTGGCGATTACAATTTCAAGCCGGTTGTTCTCATTGCTGATGCGGTAAATTTTTTCCACCGCGCGGTCTTTGATCAGCGCGGAAAAATCTTTGTAATCCACTTCCGGCAGATCGGCCAGCATGTTCGGCACGAAAAAAGCGATCAGGCCAAGCACAAGAATTATATAGACCCAAAAGAACCCCGAAGGCGATCTTGGCATCTGTGGTTTTCTCGGAATGCGGTCCCTGAATTTACGGTCCTGTTCGTTGTCCGGTGGCGTGTTATCTTCCATATAAGGATGTACGATTTACGATTTACAAATTACGATTTGACAAAAAAATTAGTCGGAAGATTGAAAATTGAAGATTGAAAAATTGTTTTTTTTATATAGTCGTTATGCCGTCTGATTTATTTTATTCTTCATTTTTATCATTTTATTGCGATCGGCAGTAGGTCGGTAGGCGGTTCCATTTTTCCCATTATAGTGTTTTCAGTTCTCAATCCTCAATCCTCAATCCTCAATTCTCTTCCCTCAATTCTCTTCCCTCAGTTCAATCGCTCACTCAGCTCTCAAATTC
>DATDOQ010000177.1:0-5965 GCA_035293205.1 Bacteroidia bacterium | reverse complement strand
ATCGCGCGAAATGCAGCTTCAACAACCGCTTCGGGTTCGCCCACGAAAGTCACAACCGTCCGGTTTGTTGCTTTGCCGGGATCCACATTGAGGAGCCGCACGCCATCAACGGATTCAATTTCGGCGGTGATCTGTTTGATGATATGCAAGTCGCGGCCTTCAGAAAAATTGGGCACGCATTCGATGAGACGTTTCATATGCTGTTAATTGATATGCGAAGGTAAGAAAGAGGAATTTGCAATTCGCGAAATGCGAATGATGGATTCCTTTTCAACCGGTTTAATATTTTTTTCCATTAATAAAAACCTTCTCTACCAAATCATTCCCGAACGCATAAGGCAAATACGCGATCGATGGAATTGGCTTTGTAATGATCAGGTTGGCTTGTTTTCCAGGGGTGATGCTTCCATGCGTTTCAGAAAGGCCCATTGCATAAGCGGAATTGATCGTGGCGGCATTGATCGCTTCTTCCGGCGTCATTTGAAGCGCAATACAAAGCAGGGAGATCATCTGGTTCATGTTGCCTGAAGGACAGCTGCCAGGGTTGTAATCTGTTGCAACGGCGACTGGAAGCCCTGCATCAATCATTTTTCTTGCCGGCGGCCAGGGAAGCCCGAGGAAAAACGCGGCGCCAGGAAGCAGCGTGGGCATGGTCTTTGAATTTTTCAGCAGGCTGATCTCCGCATCACCCATATGCTCTAGGTGATCAACGCTCACCGCGCCGGTTTTTACACCCGCCTGCACACCGCCCGATACGCTGAGCTGGTTGGCATGCACCTTTGGTTTCAAGCCGTGTTTTTTCCCGGCTTCCAGGATGCGGATGGATTCATCTTCTGTAAAATAATTCCGTTCACAAAACACATCGCAGTAATCAGCCAGCTTTTCAGCGGCAACAGCAGGAATCAAAACTTCGGTCAGCAACCGGATATAACCTTCTTTGTTGTATTTAAATTCAGGTCCAACGGCATGCGCGCCAAGAAAAGTTGCCTTCACCGGAATGGGCCCGCGTTCTTTTAAACGGCGGATGACCCGCAGCATTTTCATTTCATTTTCCACATCAAGACCATAACCGCTTTTGATCTCAATTGCGCCCGTTCCCTGGCGGATTACTTCGTCGAGACGAACCGAAGCTTTATCAAATAATTCATTTTCGGTTGCTGACCGCAGCTTTTGCACCGAGTTTAGTATCCCACCGCCACGCAAAGCAATTTCCTCGTAACTCAGGCCGCGTATCCTATCCACAAATTCTTCTTCCCGGCTGGCCGCAAAAACCAGGTGGGTGTGCGAATCGCACCAGGCCGGAAGGACAAGACCTTCATTCGCATCGATCACCTCAAGACCTGACCAATCGGAAATCCCGGGCCAGTTCTCCATTGTGCCGAATTCAACAATCAAACCATTTTCAACAGCCAGCCATGCGTCTTTGATTACAGGAAGCTCATTCATCGCTTTACCGGCAACAGTTTCCGGCGCCAATTCACGCGCCTGGATTAATCCGCGGATATTTTTGATTAGAAGCTTCTGCATTTTTGGAGGCTAAAGATAACCAAAGGCAAATGACTAACTTGCGCGACCAATTATTAATCCGGCGAATGAAAAATAAATTTCCTCTTTTTTTTCTCCTGCTTTTAATTCCATGCCTGTTGCCTGCCCAAAAAGTACGCTATTCGATAAGCGGTACTGTATTTGAAAAAAGCAGTCTTGAAAAACTGCCCGGCGTAACAGTTGTCAACCTCAAAACAAAATCTGGAACTGCGACCAACAATTATGGTTTTTATTCGCTGACACTTTCCCCGGATTCGGTCAAACTTCAGTATTCATTTGTCGGTTATGAACCCGTGGTGCGCGAATTCGTTCTGACAAAAGATACCGTGCTCGATATAGAACTGCTGACAAAAGAGCTGGCTACGGTTACAATTATTGATGAATCGGAAAAAGTGAGCGAGAACACGCAGATGAGTCAGGTTTCAATTCCCGTGGCGCAGATCAAGGAAATTCCAGCTTTGCTGGGGGAAAAAGATGTGCTTAAAGTGGTGCAGCTGATGCCGGGAGTGCAAAAAGGGCAGGAGGGAAGCAGCGGATTTTATGTGCGGGGGGGCGGGGCAGACCAGAACCTGATCATTCTGGACGACGCGGTTGTTTATAATGCATTTCATCTTTTTGGATTTTTCTCCCTGTTCAATGGTGACGCGCTCAAAAGTGTGGAACTTACGAAAGGCGGATTCCCTGCCCGTTATGGTGGGAGACTTTCCAGCGTTCTCGAAATGCAGATGCGCGACGGCGACAAGGAAAAATATCGCGTGGAAGCCGGCATTGGCCTGATTTCATCGCGTGCAACAGTGGAAGGCCCCATAAAAAAAGGAAAATCCTCTTTTCTTGTTTCCGGCAGGCGAACCTACATCGACCTGCTGATGCGCCCGCTGATGAAAGGTCCAACAAAAGCCGGTTATTTTTTTTATGACTTCACCGGAAAAATTAATTACCAGTACAACGCGAAAAATTCTTTTTATCTCAGCGGTTATTTCGGGCGCGATAAGTTTTACAGCAAGCTGAAAGAGGGTTTATATCAATCGGAGGCATCACTCGGATGGGGAAATGCCACCGGTACGCTACGATGGAATCATATCTGGGGCGACAAGCTTTTTTCAAACACCTCTTTGATTGTCACCGATTACAATCTGAAGATCAAAGTGGACGAATTTTACCAGACAGATTCGTTTCAGCTTGTGTATTCTTCAGGCATCCGCGACCTGAGCCTGAAATACGATTTTGACTTTTCACCGCTACCTGAACATTTTATCCGGTTTGGATTTGTGTCTACCTATCATTCCTTTTTTCCCAGCGCTCTGGTGGTTTCCGGTTTTGGAGATGGCGTGGACGTGAAAGCGCGCAAAATCGAGGCCTGGCAATCGGGATTATATGTCGAAGACGATTGGCTCATCACGCCGCGGCTGAAAGCGAACATTGGTTTCCGGCTGAGCTATTTTGCGGTGCAGCGAAAAAATTATTTCCGGCCGGAGCCGCGTATTGCGGTGCGTTACCGGTTAAGGGATAATTTATCGGTCAAGGCCTGCTGGACAGTGATGAACCAGTACCTTCATTTATTATCCAACACCGGTGTCGGACTGCCGACGGATCTCTGGGTGCCGGCCACGAAAAAAGTTGCCCCCCAGCAGGGATGGCAGGCAGCGGCGGGTGTGGCAAAAGATTTCCCGGAACATAATTTCGCGCTGACAGTTGAAGGTTATTATAAGCACTCCCGGGATGTGCTTGGATACCGGGAAGGCGCAAGCTTTTTCCTGATCGGCGACCTTGGTTCTGGTGGTGAACCGATCAACTGGGAAGATGAAGTGACACCCGGTCAGTCGTGGAGTTATGGAGCGGAAATACTCCTGCAGCGGAAGGCGGGCAAACTTACCGGTTGGGTCGGTTATACGCTTTCCTGGACCCAAATGCAGTTTGACGAAATTAATTTTGGTGAAAAATATTATGCCCGTTACGACCGGCGCCATGATATTTCGATTGTAGCGATTTATAAGGCAACCGAACGGATTACTCTTTCTGCAACCTGGGTTTATGGAACCGGTAACGCGATCACGCTGCCGCAAGCGGAATACCTGGTGTCTGAGCACGATCCGACGGGACAGCAGGCATCCAATTTTCAGTTCTGGGATTTCCGCAGTGATTTCGGCAAAAAAAATGATTTCAGGATGGCGGCTTATCATCGTCTTGATGCAGGCATTCAATTTCACAGGAAAAAGAAACGGTTCGAACAGACTTTCGAATTCAGCGTATATAATGTGTATAACCGGAAAAATCCGTTTTATTATTACGTTGGTTATGATAACGCCGGAAACAGGAAGCTGCGTCAGGTCTCCTTATTCCCGATCATTCCCTCAGTTTCCTGGAACTGGAAATTCTGATCGTGAAGATGAAAAAAATGGCAATGAAAAAAACAATTTTATACAGCATGTTGCTTTGTTTAGCGGCGGTTTTTCCTTCCTGTGAGCAGGACGCGAATATTGACGTTGATATTCCGGATATGCCGCCAAAGCTGGTGATCAATTCATTTATTACTCCACAGGATACCTTTATCCGGGTGCGTGTTACAAAAAGCAACCCCATTTTCGGAAGCCAGGACATAGATCCGGCGGCACCAGTTGAGAATGCCACCGTCAAAATTTTTGGAAATAATACTTCCGTGGTTCTGACTTATGATGCTGTGCAGGAGTTGTATTTTATAGCAACAACTGTTTTTTCGGTTAATCCGGGAAATGAATATCGCCTGGAAGTTTCCGCTCCCGGGATGAGCGATGTTTCATCAATCACGGTGGTTCCCCCGGCGCCCCCGGCGGATTTTTCAGCGTCGTTTGTTTCCGGAATTGATTCCTCCCAGGTATATTGGTGGCAATACAATATCGAATCCGTTTTTTCATTTACAGATGTTCCGTTGGCACCGGATTATTACAGGATCGAAGAACGGCTGCTGAGCTACGATCCCTTTACCAGTGATTCATTGCAGCGGGATTACTGGCAAAGTCTTTTGATTGAGGAAAATGAGGATGGGGGCGCGGTGGAGAAATCCAGCTATACCTATTACACATTGAACCATGATGTCAATTATTATGAAGAACCGGTGGCAATGATCTATTATTTTTTCCGGTGCAGCGAATCGTATTATAAATACCATGTGGGTTTGTACAACTTCAGCGGCGGCGGCGGGGGTGATCCGTTTACAGAACCTTCGTTCATGTATTCGAATATATCCGGAGGTTACGGTATTTTTGCCGCTGCAAATTATGCAGTCAAAAGGGTTAATTTTTAAAAAAATCAGGCCAATGAAATTGCGTACTTGTTCAGCGTATTTTGCGATTTTTTTCTTTGCTGCTTTTTTTTCTCTTCCGGTATATTCGCAGGATACACTCAAGCGAAAGCCGCAGCCGGGCAGAATTTACCTTCCTCCAATATCCAGCTTTAACCGGGATTCAATCGCGCCTGCGGGCCGCAATGAGATTTACGTGAACATTTCCCCGGTGATGACAGTTCTTCTTGGAGGGGTGTCGTTTGATTCGCGCTGGTCGCTGATGTATAAGCGGGTCCTTAATAATCCAAGGCGTGCATTGCGTTTTGGTTTCATTTATTACCGGGAATCGGAAATTGAGTTTTTTTCCGGTGAAGATGTCGTGTATTACCGCACTTCCGATACTTCCCGGTTCGCAAATATTCTGCAGGTCGAAAAACGAAAGCGACCGCAGCTGAGTTTCGGCATTGAATCGCGAAGTAAAAAATTCAATCATCGCTGGTCAACTTTTTTCGCCGCGGATCTCATCGCCGGCTTTTTTAACCAGGATTTTACGCTTACTGAACATGCCCAATACCAATTACCAACCGGGGAATGGGAAGACGAAAAGGGTTTCCGGGAGGTCGTTGATCATAAAACAGCTTTCAGCTGGTACGCGGGAATCAGCATAAATGGCGGATTACGTTATGCATTTAATAAACACTGGATGTTTGCAGGTCAGGCGGGCATTGATTTTTTTTACATAACGCGTAACCGTTACGAGCGGGGTGCTTATGGTTATTTCCTGAAGCACGCCAATGCAGGATACATCGATTTCTACACCAATGCGCTGATCAATGAATTTGCGCTTGTTTATCGGTTCTGAAAGTTAATTTTGCAGATGACGGAAAGACGGGAAATAAATAACCGCTGACCGGCAGTTTGCAATTTGTTTTGAAGCGTTATGGCAGGCAATACTTTCGGGACACTTTTTCGTTTAACTTCCTTCGGTGAATCGCATGGGCCCGCTATCGGGGGCGTAATCGATGGCTGTCCCCCGGGGATTTATATTGATCATGATTTTGTGCGTATTGAAATGCGCCGCCGCCGGCCCGGGCAATCGCACATTGTCACTCAGCGGAAAGAGGAAGACGAGGTGGAATTTTTATCCGGAATTTTTGAAGG
>DATDOQ010000176.1:0-5116 GCA_035293205.1 Bacteroidia bacterium | reverse complement strand
TCAGGAACTTGGGCGGGTGGTGGCGGAACACAGACTAATGGCGGCAGTGGGGGTGTTTACAACTCGGTCAATGGAAGTCCGGGCACCCTGGGAATGGGAGGAAACGGATCGGCCTCTGATGGGGGTGCAGGCGGTGGTGGCTATTATGGTGGTGGTGGTGGAACCGCTTCAATAGCCCACCATGGAGGTGGCGGGGGAAGCAGCTATGCCGCTCCTTCTGCATCAAGCGTTACGCATACAACCGGAACTCAAGTGGGCCATGGGCAGGTTTTAATTACTCCCATTATCGGTACACCGGCTCCTGGAACTATCACAGGCGCGATCTCGGTTTGCTCAGGAGGAACATTTACGTACTCCATTAGTTCGGTTCCAACTGCAACTTCTTATGTATGGTCAGCTCCTCCTGGTTCCACAGTTAGCTCCGGGCAGGGTACGACTACGGTTGAGGTAACTTTCGGAACAGATACAGGCGATATTTCTGTTTCTGCCATCGGCCCATGCGGCACATCCAACCCTACCCTTTTTTCAGTCGTTATTAACCCCGCTCCCGTTGTCGTTGCAACAGCGACGCCACCACAGTATTGCTGGGGCGGAAGTTCACAGCTGAATGCGGCCGGTGGGGTTACCGGGTTGGTAACGGTGGGAACCGGCACGGTAACGAACACCACATCTGGTTATCCGGCCCCTTATGGGCAATATTACACAGCCGCCCGGCACCAGATGCTTATCCGCGCATCTGAATTGAATGCGGCAGGATTTTATGCCGGTAATATTAATTCGCTCGCATTTTATGTAGCCACGCCTAACGGCGCTTATTCTGATTTTACCATATCGCTCGCCACGACGGCGTTGTCTGCTTTAACAACCACATTTGTTACCGGAGCAACACAGGTTTTCATCACGCCAAATTTCATACCGGTTGCAGGCTGGAACACGCATACCTTCCAGACACCCTTTTACTGGAATGGCACATCCAACCTGATCGTGGAAACTTATTTTATGAATTGCCCGACATGCCCAACAACCGCATGCAGTTCTGTCAGCAGCAACGCGATTCATCATAGCACAAACACCAGTTACGTTTCATCAAATTATTACAGGGCTAATCTAAATTGTAATGTTGCCACGCAAACAACCGGTACAACCATATCGCGCAGGCCGAACATGCGGTTCGGAATAGGTCCGCTTGAATATTCGTGGAGCCCGGCCACCGCGCTTTCAAATGATACGATAACAAATCCAATTGCTTCACCCACCGCAACCATTACCTATACCGCCACAATTACCGACGGTTATGGTTGCAGCGGAATGGATTCTGTAACCGTCTCCGTCGATGCTCCGCCTGCTGCCCCTGTCGCAACCTCCAACAGCCCGGTTTGTGCAGGCAGCACGCTTAATCTTTTTGCCGATCCTGTACCGGGCGGTTCGTACCAATGGACCGGACCAAATGGATTCACAGCATCACTTCAGAATATTTCAGTGCCAAACGTGTCATCTTCGTTTTCAGGCACTTATTCTGTAACCGTAACGGTTAATGGATGCGTGAGCCCTCCTACTACTGTGACAGTGGTCGTTAATCAAATTCCGGCAACTCCTGTGGCTTCTTCAAACAGCCCGGTTTGTGAAGGTTCAGCGTTGAATCTGTTTGCAACTACAGTTCCAGGCGCTAGTTATAACTGGTCAGGTCCGAACGGATTCTCTTCTTCGAATCAAAATCCTATTATTACCACACCTACCGCTGCCGCATCCGGAACTTACAGTGTTTTTGCTACGGAAAATGGTTGCAACAGCGCGTCATCCCTGGTGACAGTGCAGGTAAATGCGAACCCGGCTGTATCGTTCACCGGCTTAAACACCAATTACTGTCTTTCCGCCCCGGCTGTAACGCTGACAGGAAGTCCGCAGAACGGAACATTTTCAGGCCCAGGGATAAATGGCAACATCTTTTCCCCTTCTGTGGCGGGAATTGGAATGCATACCATTCAATATAGCTTCACGGATGCCAACGGATGTAGCGGAGCCGCATCACAGGTTGTAATAATAAATAATCCGGCAGCAACAGTGGCCTCTTCAAACAGCCCCGTTTGCGAAGGTTCACCTTTGAATCTGTTTGCATCCACAGTTGCCGGAGCCGGTTACAACTGGTCAGGTCCGAACGGATTTGCTTCCACGAACCAAAATCCGGTTATTACATCACCAACCGCTGCCACGTCAGGAACGTACACCGTTTTTGCAACGGAAAATGGTTGCAACAGCTCCCCATCGCAGGTGATCGTGCAGGTAAATGCGAATCCGGTTGTTTCGTTCGCCGGTTTAAATTCAGGCTACTGTCTTTCCAACCCGGCAGTAACGCTCAGCGGAAATCCGCCGGGTGGAATTTTCACAGGACCGGGTGTGAGCGGCAATACATTTGATCCCGCATTTGCCGGGGCGGGCACGCACACCATCATGTATGCTTATTCCGATGCCAATGGTTGCAGCAGTTCCGAATCACAAATGACCACCATCAGCAATAACGCATTCGTTTCACTTGGTCCGGACACGATGGTATGTAACAACGCACCTCCATTCATTTTAATTCCCGGCAGTTTTTCAACTTATGTATGGCAGGATAATTCAACGGGGCCATCGTTTACCATTAATCCGCCGGCGCTAGGGATAGGCTTTCATACATTTTATGTGCATGTCACCGACGCCAATGGCTGTGCGGGTGTCGATTCGATCGTGGTGAATGTGTCGGGTTGCGTTGGATTTTCGGACGCGGAAATGATGCTGGTCAGCGTTTCGCCGAATCCAACATCCGGAATAATAAATATCACAATTGAAAATTACGCGGGTAAAACGCTAACGTTCAAGCTTACGAATATTGCCGGACAAGTTGTTTTTGAGAAGAATGGCAGCGTTTCACAGGGCGTATATTCCGGCCAATTTGATCTTACCGTCTTCTCTAAAGGAATTTATTATCTCGATGTGAATGACGGAGCGCGCTCCATGAATTATAAAATTGTATTACAATAACGGACAAAAAAGTAAATATCCGCGTATTGCAAAAGTGGATTAATACTGTTGAAATAAATGACGCCGGTACTCAGTTTTATGCTGTGAAATATTATTCCCAATCCTCTAAAAAAATCCCCGGCTTTTACACCAGGGATCTTCAACCAAATAAACCAAATATTTTTTACGCATTCACCGTCTCCACCCTCGGCGCGGCGTTCAGAATTTCCTGCGGAACACCAGAAGCATATTGCTCAAAGTTTTTCACGAATTGCGCCGCAAGCATGGATGCCTGTGTATCAAACGCGTTTTTATTCTTCCAGGTGTTGCGTGGTTCGAGTATTTCGGATGGAACTCCCGGACAGCTTTGCGGAAAATGAAGCTTGAAAAACGGCGTTTGTCCGTATTCGACTTTATCGAGCTTGCCTTCCAGCGCGGCGGTGATCAGCGCGCGGGTGTATGAAAGCTTGATGCGGCTTCCTTCGCCATAAGCGCCGCCTGTCCAGCCGGTATTCACCAGCCACACGTTGATCTCCGGATGCGCTTTTAATTTTTTACCAAGTAGCTCGGCATATTTTCCGGGATGAAGCGGCAGAAATGCTTTTCCAAAACAAGCGGAGAAAGTGGTCTGCGGCTCCGTAATGCCCATTTCCGTGCCGGCCACTTTTGCGGTGTAACCGGAGATGAAATGGTACATGGCCTGTTCGATCGTCAGTTTTGAAATAGGAGGCAAAACGCCGAATGCATCCGCAGTAAGAAAGAAAATATTTTTAGGCGCGTTGCCGATTGACGGCTCCAGTGAATTTTCAATATGATGGATCGGGTAGGCGACACGCGTATTTTCTGTTTTCGATGTGTTCGAAAAATCTACGGTGCGGGTGCCTTTGTAGAATTCAATGTTCTCAACCAGCGCGCCGAATTTAATAGCATTCCAGATCTCCGGCTCTTTTTCTTTTGTCAGGTCGATGCATTTCGCATAACAGCCGCCTTCAAAATTAAAAACGGAATCTTCCGCCCAGCCATGTTCGTCATCACCGATCAGCTTCCGGTTCGGATCGGCGGATAATGTGGTTTTGCCGGTTCCGGATAAGCCAAAGAATATGGCAGTATCGCCGTTTTTGCCCTGGTTCGCGGAACAATGCATGGAAAGCACGCCTTTTTCCTGGGGCAGAATATAATTGAGCAGGGTGAAAATTCCTTTTTTGATCTCGCCGGTGTAACCGCTTCCGCCAATGAGAATGATCTTTTTCGCGAAATTCAGGATCGTGAAATTATGCTGCCGTGTTCCATCGATGGTGGGATCTGCGCGGAAACCGGGCGCGCAGACGATATGCCAATCCGCCACAAAATTCGTGAGGTCGTCCTGTGCCGGTCGCAGGAAAAGATTGTTTGCAAAAAGATTCGACCAGGGAAATTCCGTGACTACGCGGATATTGAGGCGATAGCGTGGGTCGGCGCAGGCATAGGAATCGCGCACAAAGATTTCTTTGCCTTCGAGATATGCGGCAACACGGTTGTAAAGCGCGTCGAATTTAGCGGGATCAAATTTGATGTTGATGTCGCCCCACCAGACAGTGTCCTTCGTGACATCATCATAAACGCAGAATTTATCTTTTGGAGAACGGCCGGTGAATTCGCCTGTATCAATGGCAATCGCGCCATTATCACAAAGTTTGCCTTCGCCGCGGCGGAGTGTCTCCTCTACAAGTTCGGCAGGCGTAAGATTCCAGTAAGTAGTTCCGGCTTTACCTAACCCTATGTTTGCGATGGAAGCATGCTTCCCTTTAACCCCATATTCGTTCATTTCGATTCCTGTTTTTTAGGGAAAAAAGCAACACAACCCGATTTCCCCGGATTTAAAGAATAATGAATAAACAGGCTGCAAATTTACGGATTCCCGCCCTTTTTTAGGGTGACGGTTAGTTATTCGGGCGTTCCTTTACACACTGTCCACTCGGAAATGAAAATTAACTCTTTGTTTCCCAGCATCGTACGAACTTCCTGAATAAATCCAGCGTGTTCGCTTGTTGATAACTCATTGAGTTTTAAACAGTAATTAGTTTCACCCTCGCGCCCCCAATGCGTTTTTACATACTTCGGATGAAAACGATGTTCTTTC
>DATDOQ010000175.1:0-2627 GCA_035293205.1 Bacteroidia bacterium | reverse complement strand
CAGTATCGTGTAAATAAGAATTTTGAAATCCACGTATAACGACATGTTCTCGATATACAGCAGGTCGTATTTCAGGCGGTCGATCATCTGGTCCACATTTTCTGCGTAACCATATTTCACCTGTCCCCACGAAGTAATGCCGGGCTTCACTTTATGCAGGTGACGGTAATGCGGGGCTTTCCGCACAATTTGATCAATGTAATACAGGCGCTCCGGACGCGGTCCGACCATCGACATTTCGCCGATCAGCACATTGTAGAACTGCGGTAATTCATCGAGCCGCGTTTTGCGCATGAAGCTTCCGAAGGGTGTAATTCGCGGATCATTTTTGCTTGATAATGCCGGACCGTTTTTTTCAGCATCCATGCACATCGAACGGAATTTATGGATCATAAATGGCCGGCCGTGCTGACCGATCCGTTCGTGATTATAAAATATGGGCCCTTTTGATGAAAACTTAACCCCGATGGAAACAAGAATGTAAACAGGGGATAAAATGGTGAGAGCAAAAAGCGCGGCCGTCACATCAATCATTCGTTTTACAGAATGCTGCCAGGCCGGCATGATGACCTGGTTGACCTCGATGAGCGGTGCTCCGTAAATCGCCGACATTTTCACCTGCCCCGAGAGAATATCGTACATGTCCGGAACAATTTTGATGAGCACGCTGGTATCGCTCACCATATTGATAATGTTGTTCAGACGGTCGTGCTCGGACGATTCGATGGCGATGATCACTTCTTCAGCGCGGTTTTCAGCGATGGTTTTACGCAACTGTTCCACTTCACCCAGGTGTGGAAGCTGGGCGCGCAATTCTTCCGAATAGCCGTTTTTATGATCCACATGCACGAAACCGACAAAACGATTGCCCCATGATTTCGGTTGTTTCTCCAGTTCATGATAAAGCTTCAGCGCATTCGCGTTGCTGCCGATGAGGATGGTGTTGAAACCAAGCTTCCGGTTGCGGATACGGCTGTTTGTGATCGATGAAAGGATCATCCGCCCGGTAACGGTCAACAGGAAATGTGAACCGAAGAGGGTAAGCGTGCTCAGGTAATAGGTCCGGTAGTCAATTACGGTATCATCAAGCAGCAGCGCAAAAAACAGGATCAGTACGCCAATAAGGGAATGTAAAAATGTTTGCCCCAGCTCTTTTAAACGCGATTTGCGGAAAATGGTCCGGTACGTGCCCGACATGCCATAAAAAACCAGCCAGAAAAGTGTAATTCCCAATAAAACCTCGAAAAACTTCTGATCATAGGTCACCGGAACATCAACTCCAAATTTGACCGACTCGACATTGACTTTCCGGTAAGTATAAAATAAAGTCCAGGCTGAAGCGGCGGCCACGGCATCACTGATCACATATTTAAGCACTTGTATATTTCTATTCATAAAATATTCTATTTCAGCAATTTAATATTGTCTATAAAAAGTGTTGGTTGATCCACTGTAGAGGAGGTCCGGTGCATCGCTATATAGACCTGGAAGGTATTCGAACCCATAACCTGCGACGCTTCAGCAATCGCTTCCTGCAGGTTAATATAGATCTTATTCCATTGCTCTTGCGCAAGCACTTCACATGCGCCAAATGGCTGTCCCTGGCACATGAGTCCCACTACAAACGATTCATTGCATTTGTAATTCAACTCGAGCCAGTTGTTTTCTGACGCGTTCAGCGTGTAAAAAGAGGTGGAAACGCCCACATATTCGATCGTGTCTGCGTTCAGCTGCACACGCCCTGATTTCCCTTCAAACGGCCCGTAAAGATTATCTACATGCAGTTGGGCAACCGTACCGGTTCCATTGGCGATGGTCAATCCTGTGCCATCGAAATCTTCCATCCAGGTATCTGTAAAATCAAGTCCCGGGAAATATTCGACAACAGGCTGCATGACGGTAACTGCGCCCCGGATAAGATTTACATTTTCCTGCCAGCCTTTGTAAAAAGGATATTGGGCACGCAACGAGGAGAGACCGTTTTGTTTAACACCTGCAATAATGAGAACCTTATGACTGCCTTCCGAAAGCACCGGCAGCTTACAGGGTAATTCAAATGCGCCGACAAGAAAGCCGTCAACATACACCCACGCGTCGGAAATTTTAGAAGAGGAGGAGCCCTGGATGAGCGGATTTGTAATGTTCAGCGGAATGCTGTCGATCTGAATATACGAAGGGATTGGTTCCGGCTTGTCAAATATGGAACAGCCCGCCAGCAGAAAAGAAAAGACGGAGGCGGCCAGTAACCTGGAAAACTTCGCAGCGTAAAGTTGTTTCATACAAGGCCCACAGTCAAACGCAGCAGTCAGGCGTTTATTGCATTACCGGCCGCAAAATTAGCGTTCATCCTGAGCTGGTCAACTATTTTATGCGCAACATCTAACGCCTTCAGGCCATCTTCTATCGGTACAAGGGGACGTGTATTTGTTAAAATGGCATTGGCAAAAGTCTCCAGCTCCATCCGAATCGCGTTGCCAGGGTCAATTGTTGGGCTTTCAAACCAGATCTGTTTTTGCCCTTTTCCTTCACCCAGATCAATGGTCATTGCCAATGGATCCGGCTCACCGACGACATTTTTCATGCGCACCACGCTGACCGTTTTATCAAGAAAATCAACGGATATATAA
>DATDOQ010000174.1:0-4208 GCA_035293205.1 Bacteroidia bacterium | reverse complement strand
ATTATAATAAATCGCGTCTTGGTGATGTTAAAGGCAGATATAAATTCACCCCGGGCAGTCCGGCCGAGCAGAATCAATTGCGTAGGAAGCTCAAACGGGCCAGCGACCTCGAATCAGCTCCAGTGGATCCGGGCGAAGCAGGTTTAGGACCAGGAAATTAAACGATGACCGCATTAGCCATACTTGGTTTATTACTTGCCTACCTGGCGGGCTCCGTGCCATCGTCGGTCTGGATCGGCAAAGGATTGTACGGCATTGACATCCGAGAACATGGAAGCGGCAATGCCGGCGCGACCAATGCTTTCCGGGTGCTTGGGAAAAAAGCGGGCATCCCGGTGCTGCTTATCGATGTATTAAAAGGTTTGCTGGTGGTGTTAATGACTGGATTTTTAACCGAAGCGCCGCCACATTCCACCGACTTCGTAAACATTCAGCTGGCGCTTGGGATCGCTGCGGTAATCGGTCATATTTTCCCTGTGTTTGCGGGATTTCGGGGAGGAAAAGGAATCGCCACGCTGTTTGGCGTTACCCTCGCGATCCATCCCTGGGCATGCCTGATCGCGCTTGGCGTTTTTATACTGGTTTTTCTCACCACTAATTACGTTTCGCTCAGCTCCATTTCAGCAGGGTTATCGCTGCCGGTAATTATCATTTTAGGCTTCGGCCGCCAGATCGTTCCGTCAATGGTTCTTTTTGCCATCATGATCGCGATCCTGATTTTGATTACGCACCAACGCAACATTGAACGCCTGTTGCGCCGTGAAGAATCCAAATTACGGTTCAGGAAAACCATGAAGCCTCAGGAAGAGATCAATCGGCAATAAGGCAATAAGCAATCTGCAATAAGCAATCTGCAATAGGGCAACACTACGCTGTGCAAATGGCAAGGCTTTTCCCCCATTAGCACATTCCCACATTCCCACATTCTCACATTCTCACATTCCCACATTCCCACATTCTCACATTCTCACATTCCCACATTCCCACATTCCCACACATTCCCACATTCTCACATTCCCACACATTCCCACATTCCCACATTCCCACATTCTCACATTCCCACATTCCCACATTCTCACATTCTCACATTCTCACATTCTTTAACCCCATTGCTTATTGCGGAAATAAACCTTCCGGAGCCATTCCTTATAAAGCGGATCAAGCAGCTGGAATTCGCCTTCATGAAAATCAAGAATTTCTTTTTCCAGCAACGCGTCTTTGATACGGAGCACATTCGCTGAAGTTCCTATCCGGTATTTCGCCAGTATCTGCTGCGAGCTGAGTTTTTCTTCACCATTGACCATCGCGCCCAGGAAATTCACCTGCGTATTAGATAATTCATCCGTCAATGCCTGGAAAAGCAGGCCAAGCTGATCCAGCAAGGAAGTGAAAGCTGCATCAATTTCAAGTTTTTTACATTCCTTGCCTGAACGCAGCCAGCTCAGCTGCGCCACCTGCTGCACATAAAAAGGATGGTTTTCACAAAGCCGCGCGATATAAAGAGCGTTCTCGGCGTTAATTGTTTTGCCCGTCTCCCGGAACCTCCGCGTGATAAAAGCCTGCCATTCTTTCGCGGCAATTTTATTGAGAAACATCAGATCGCCGAATTTATAAAAAGGCAAATGCGGTGAAGCAAAAACTTCCAGCAGCATATTGCGTTTGCTTCCGTAAATGCAGTATGCGACATGTTTGTGCCTTTGCCAACTTGCCCTCAGTTTTTTTTGGAACGCCAGCGGATTTTCGAACATGCCGATGTTTTGAAATTCATCTATGCAGATCACGATCTTGATTTTCTGATCCGCCGCTATTTTTTCGGCCAGATCCAGCAATTCTCCCGGGTTTTTACCTACTTCAGTCCAGTTCATACTGACACTGATCTCCGAATTATCCGCGCTGAGCGATAATCTGGGAACCAGCTGTTTTAAAAACCGGGAAACAAAACGCATCAGGTCATCCGTTTTGCGGCTGGCAGCTTTAAGAACGGTTTCGGCAAGCAGTTTGTAAAATTCATCTTCATTCCGCACGCTAAACAGGTCGATCATGCAAAAACGCAGCTTCTTGTCTTTTTTCATGGCCTGCTTCGCCGCAAAAGCCACGAGCGAGGATTTTCCCCATCGCCGGGGAGCAACCAGGCAGGTGTTGGTGAGCGAACGGAAGTTCATGGAAAGATGCGCTGTCTCTGCCGCGCGGTCGGTGAATTCTTCCATTCCTGCCAGTCTTCCAAATACAAAGGGTGATTCATGCATGCCTCAAAAGTAACAATATTGTAACTTATAAAAGGCTAACATATAAAATAGTAAGGAAAATAACTTACAAAAGAGTAACGAACACTCCTGTAACTTATAAAATAGTTACTTACAATCAAGCAACTTAGAATAAGCTAACTTATTAACAGATAACTTATAATAATATAACTTACTAAAATGTAACTTACAAAGTACTAAGTTATGAAACAATCCCTTTACCTTGGTTCTTTAAGGGGGAGCGAAGAACCCTGAAATTTTAAGGTTTCAAATGATTTCACAGGCAACATGCTGTCTGTGAATGCGTATAATCTCAATTAAAAATGTTATTTTTATAAATTGGCAAAAACGTGTGAACTGATGGGCATGGTACGTCTTGTACTGGCGGGCTTTATCCTGATTATGAGCTTTGTAACTCCATGCGCGGGATCGCATCTCATGGGAGGGGAGATCACATGGCAGTGCCAGGGAAGCGGGGAGTTTATTTTTAAGATGAAGCTATACCGCGACTGCAACGGCGCGAATGGACCTGCTGTAGCAACGCTTGATGTCTTCAATAACCCTTTGCTGACACAAATTCCGCTCACGCTGTTTTCACAAACGGATATTTCACCCCAGTGCAACGCATCAACCGGTCCTAATATTTCCTGCGCGAATGCTCAGTCCCAGCCTAACTGGCCAAACAGCCTTACACCGGTTGCAGGCGCGGTCGAAGAGTTTCTTTACCAGTCGGCTCCAATCACCTTAACCGGAACACCGCCGGCAGGTGGATGGATTTTTGCTTATTCATCTTGTTGCAGGAACAGTACTATAACGAATGTCAGTAATTCCGGCGGTGGCGTGGGTTTTACCCTGCGCGCCATCATGTATTCATACAATAATGGTAATACAAGTCCCTGCTATGACAATTCACCGGAATTCCTGGAAAGCCCTAATACCATTATTTGCACGGGTTATCCCTTTACGTATAATCATAATGCTGTGGACGCGGAAATGGATTCCCTGAGTTATGATTGGGCACAACCTTTTGATTCCTATACAACACTGCCCCCGGCTCCGTTCAGCGCGAATCCAGTGCCTTTTGTTGCAGGATTTTCCTATAACAGCCCGATGCCCGGCACCGCGCAGGATCCAAACAACGTTGCCGCGACGATCAACCCTGTCACTGGGGAAATTTCCTATACCTCTTTTACTTCCGGAAATTACGTTACCTGTGTCAAAGTCACGGCCTGGAAATGCGGCGTAATAGTGGCCGAAATCTATCGCGACATTCAGGTTATATTGCTTCCATGTTCCAATAACTCACCACCTTCATTAGTACCGCCGTTTAACGGGAATACCAGTTTTTCAGATACCGTTTACGCCGGTGCGCTTGTCACATTTAATCTGCCGGCCACCGACCTGGATCTTTTATCCAATGGCCAGCCGCAGACCATGACCATGACCGCCACCGGTCAGCAATTCGGCGCAGGTTTTTCGAGTACAACCACCGGCTGTCCGAATCCGCCGTGCGCCACACTTACACCGCCGCCCCCGATTTCGGGACAATTCAACATTTCAACCGATTTCAGCTGGCAAACGGATTGCGGGCATGTTTTATCTACCTCAGCCTGCTACGTGCCTTCGAATACATACAATTTTATCATTCGAACAACAGACGATTTTTGCCCGGCCCCGGCACAAACCATCGCAACCATTTCGATCAAGGTATTGAATTTGCCGGTAGTTACATCGCCGTTCCTGCATTGTATTGCGGTTGCGCCAAACGGTGATGTAGCACTTACATGGGACCAGCCGGCAGACACGGGAGGAACTTTTAACAGCTATCATATTTTTACTTCGACCAGCTCAACTGGCCCATTTACAGCGATTGATTCTGTATTTAATTACAACCAGCTAACCTATACCCATACCGGCGCCAATGCAAATGCCAGTCCGGTTTATTATTATGTGACCACACGCTCC
>DATDOQ010000173.1:0-2659 GCA_035293205.1 Bacteroidia bacterium | reverse complement strand
TTTTACCCCGAAATTATTGATGGCGCTTCCGAAAAATACGGGCGCCAGGTAACCATCGCTGTATAATGAATTATCAAAGGGTTCGAATACGCTTTCGATCAGTTCAGCATCATCCCGCAATTTATTTACATCATCTTCATTTACATATTGGAGAATTTCATCATTTGAAATATCACCGATCCTGACGGTCTGTTCCGTCTGATGCGGATTGAAAAGATTCAGCTCTTTCCGGTGTAAATTGTAGACCCCGCGAAAAGTTGAACCGTGGCTGATAGGCCAGGTGAGGGGGCGCACATGGATGTTTAATTTTTTTTCCAGCTCATCCATCAGGTCGAAAGGATCTTTGCCCTCGCGATCCATTTTATTGATGAAGATGATGACCGGTGTATGGCGCATCCGGCAAACGCCCATCAACTTTTCAGTCTGCTCCTCAACACCTTTGACGCAATCGACCACCAGTATAACAGAATCAACCGCTGTCAGCGTCCGGTAGGTATCCTCCGCAAAATCTTTGTGGCCGGGGGTATCGAGGATATTGATGCGTTTTCCGGCGTATTCAAAAGCCATGACGGAGGTAGAAACCGAAATGCCCCGCTGCTTTTCAATTTCCATGAAATCGGAAGTGGCTGCTTTCCGGATCTTATTGCTTTTCACTGCGCCGGCTGTCAAAATAGCCCCGCCAAAAAGAAGGAATTTTTCGGTGAGCGTGGTTTTTCCGGCATCCGGGTGACTGATGATTGCAAATGTTCTTCTGCGGGCTATTTCTTTTACTTCATCCATATTAAGGGCCGCAAATTTAACATTGATTTTCAACCTCATGTTGAAAAAAAAGAAAAAAGCAACCGTCATTTGGCGTAACCCAGCCATTTTTGGTTCCTGATTTGATGTATCTCCAAAGAAATCAGGCATTTTGAAAAAACCATTATCATGAAAAAGACATCGTTTCTGATCATCGCATTCCTTTTCTGTGGAATGTGCATGGCCAATGCAGAAAATAAAGATTCGCTTGGACTTCCCGGGGACAATCTAAGCCTCCAGGCTGTGCTCGAGCTTTTCAAAAAATCCAAAAACCCGGAGGATTTCGAGAAAAAGCTGAACAACGAAAAAGAAAAAGTAAATAATCTCGATCTGGATCAGGACGGGAAGGTTGATTACATACGTGTGGTGGATTACAAGAATGAAAAAGCGCATGCTTTGGTACTCCAGGTGCCCGTGAATAAGAGCGAATCGCAGGATGTTGCTGTCATTGAGATCGAGCAACAGGGTGAAAATTCCGTCCGTCTCCAGATCATTGGCGATAAATTGCTTTATGGTAAAGACTATATCGTTGAACCGAAGCCGGAAGAAAAAGGGGAAGGTGTAGATCCTTCAAAGGGGAAATGGCAGGAATTCGATGCGCACTACATGGCGCAGGCAGTGGTTTTTGTCAATGTCTGGTCATGGCCTTGCATCAGTTATATTTATTATCCTTCCTATGTAGTTTGGGTTTCGCCCTGGTACTGGAGCTATTTTCCACCCTGGTGGAATCCGTGGCCACCCTATGCATGGTCAATGTATTACGGTTTCTGGTATCCTTATTACCCGAATTATTACGTTGTATATGATTACTACCTTCCGTCAGCGCATACGATCTACGGTCCCCGCCGTCAATCATCGCAGACGGTATCCGGCAGGTATGCAGACCAGCATCGCCGGTTTGAGGAACGGCAGCAGGCAAGTCCGCGCCGGGAGCAGGCCAGCCCAGGGAAGGGAACCACTGCAAGACCACAGGAAGCGCCGCCCGCAGGTGAACGGAAAGATCCGAAAAAACAACCATCCGCTGAGCCACAGAAACAAACGAAACCGTCAGGTACCAAGGCGCCTCCCCGCGCAGAACCAGCGCCTTCGCGTAAACCTGGAGGCGGAAGGCCACCGGGAGGAACTCCACGTCCTTCACCGCGACCGGCGAATCCCCGCCCGCGTTAAGATTTTTTTGGTTGGCATATCCGCACATTATCCGTTTCTTGTGGAAGGAAAACGCGCCTGGCTTTTTAACAGAATATATCAACTCCATTCTGTGGAAATCGTGGGGTTTAGGCATCATCAGATTGGCGCCAACTTCGTAATTTAGAGTATTATTCTTGAAAGGCAGGCCTTTATCTGGCTAAGACGGCGTTGGGGCGCTAACCTCGATATGCGCATAGGGATACTATTTCGCGTACTGTTACTGTTTTTTTCAGCATACACGCTGCCTGTTTCCGCATGTGCACAAGTGAATGAAGATGAAGAAACGATTGAGGAAAGGCGTTCGCGCGCGGATGATTTATTTCAGAAAGAAGATTACACCGCCGCGATGCCAATTTATTCCGGCCTGCTCGCGAACAGCCGAAACAGCAGTGATCTGAATTACCATTATGGCGTTTGCGTTCTGTATGCAAGCTCCGACAAATCAATTGCGCTTCCTTTTCTGCAAAAAGCGTCGCGGGATCCGAACGTTGATCCGGAGGTCTGGTTTTTTCTCGGGCGCGCTTATCATCTCAATTACCAGTTTATGTCGGCGATGAAAAGTTACCAGCAGTACAAAAGTAAAGCCGGTGATAAGCAGATTACAAAGCGGCAGATCGATAACCAGATCGCCATGTGCAAGACAGGGAACAAGCTGCTGCGCACGATTACGGAT
>DATDOQ010000172.1:0-2707 GCA_035293205.1 Bacteroidia bacterium | reverse complement strand
ATCCCGAATTCGGCGGCCATGATATTTTTCCGCTGATCATGACAGCCTTATTCGAAACGGCCGAAACGGCATTTAAACTTGTTCTCGGGTTGGTTTCCATTATGACGCTCTGGATGGGACTGCTGAAGGTGGGTGAAGACGGCGGAGTGATCCGGTCAATTGCGCGTTTCACAGGGCCATTTCTCCGAAGACTGTTTCCGGAAATTCCGCCCGATCACCCGGCGATGGGGCAGATTGTAATGAATTTTTCCGCCAATGTGCTTGGAATGGATAATGCCGCAACACCACTCGGACTGAAGGCAATGACCAGCCTGCAGGAAATTAATCCGGAAAAAGATCGCGCGTCAAATGCGCAGATCATGTTCCTGGTGCTGAATTCGTCAAGCCTGACCTTATTCCCGATGACAATCATTGCGCTTCGTGGAACAGAAAAGGCGGCTAACCCCACGGATGTATTTATTCCCATTATCATCGCCACTTTTTTTTCCACATTGACCGGCTTGCTGCTCTGCACTTTCAGGCAGCGCATCCGGTGGGATTTTGTGTTGCTAAGCGGAATTTTCCTGTTGTCTGGTCTGGTTGCGTTTATGATCTGGCATTTTGCATCACTGGCACAGGATCAGCTGAACTGGCAGTCGAAGCTTATCACTGCGATTTTGATTCTTGGATTAATTGCCTGGTTTATTGCCAGGGGATTCCTCGCGCGCATTAACGTATTCGACAGTTTTCTTGCCGGCGCAAAAGACGGATTTGGATTTACGCTGAAGCTGCTCCCTTATATTCTCGGAATACTTGTCGCCGTTGCGGTGTTCCGCGCCTCCGGCTGCATGGATGCCGTTCTCTGGGCGATTGAAAAATCTTATGTCGCCATTGCCGGAATTTTTGTGGAACATCCGCGAACCGATTTTATTCCTGGTTTGCCAACCGGCTTATTAAAACCATTGAGTGGTGGCGGCGCGCGCGGACTGATGGTGGAAACCATGATCCATTATGGCGCGGATTCAATCCCGGGTCGCCTGTCCTGCATCATCCAGGGTTCAACGGAAACCACTTTTTATGTGCTGGCCGTTTATTTCGGATCTGTGGGCATAACGAAAACGCGTTACACGCTTGGTTACGGGTTGCTGGCTGATCTCGCGGGGCTTATCGCGGCGATCTTTGTGACTTACGTTTTTTTCGGGTAATTTTTTTCGCTCCCGGCGCGCGATCCTTCCGTAGCAATTCAGCGATCTCGTAAGGTTTCAGGTAATTCCGGTTGATCTCCTTCCGCTTTTCAACATAACCCGGAATTTTCCGTATGAACAACGCATGCTCGCGTAATTGTTTCCCCAATCCATGGTTGATGGTGCGCAGATCTGCCGAGCGTTCGATGCGCTTTTTTATTTTTGGAATAGTATATAAAAGGGCCATGCGGATCAACCGCAAAGAATTTCTTGAATGAAACTGCACAATATGCGCAAGCTCATGCCCGATCGCGCCTTCCTGCGCATTTTCAGGAAGATTTTTCAGCAGCGCTTCATTTGTCGGAAATTTTGCTTTTTCAAGGATGCCTACGATATACGTCCTTTTTTCCGGCCGCCGGAAGAAGCTATTAAACGTAGGTTTGGATCCGTAAGGCGCCACACTTTTATTCATCAGCCTGAATTCTATGCTAACGTCTTTCAATTCCGGGTAATGTGCCAATGCGCGCAGAATCACTTTTTCATATTTTAACGGAATGACCTTATTCCTGCCAAATTCCACTTTCAGATCAATCCCTTTTTGACTTGTCTTTTTCATGGAATAACACAGGAAAAAAACATACCAGATTTTAACGGACGATCATTGCCCGTGCCGAAATTTTTGGAGTTGAGGCAATTCTTAACAAAAAAATAAGACAAGGCCATTTTCTTGAAATTATTGCCACATTAAGGGACGCAGAGTTTTATTAACATGTGGGTTCATAGGGTTTTCTCCCTAATTTTGGCTGCCCTTTCATGAAGATTTCAGCATCCATCTATTCAACGCCACGCAATCTCGACGATGTGATCCGGGAGCTTGATGCCCACCGCATTGATTATTTTCATGTGGACTGCAACGACGATCCAAAGGTATTTGACGACATCAAAAAAATCCGGGCATCCAGCCGGACGCCGGTTGATCTGCACATCATTTCCAAAACGCCTGAAAAATATTTTCCCCTGCTGGAAAAAACACCGGTTGACCTGGTCACATTTCAATATGAAGAGCTGCAGGGCAAAATAAATGTACCGGCTACAGTAAAAGGACGGCTCGGTCTCGCCATCACTGCGGATACAGATGTTGACGTTTTTGCGCAATATGCCGACCGATTTGACTTCATCCTGATGATGGCCACCATCCCGGGGAAAAGCGGCGGGTCCTTCAACAAAGAAATCTTCCGTAAGATCCGCATGTTTAAAAAGCGCTTTCCTGATAAACGCATTCATGTGGATGGCGGCGTGAACGGAGAAGTGTCTTTTATCCTCCGCAGCATGGGCGTGTACGCTTCTGTTTCTGGCTCTTATTTATTCAACGCCGACAGTCTTGGTTTTGCGTTGCTCAACCTTAAAACGCACGAGCACGAATCACATTTCCTGGTAAAAGATTTTATGCTCGGCAAAGAAGAAATTCCCGTTCTTCCGCCGGGACAAAGAAATTTCGCGGATATATTACGCAGCATCGAAACCTATCAAATGGGCTTCACCAT
>DATDOQ010000171.1:0-2692 GCA_035293205.1 Bacteroidia bacterium | reverse complement strand
GATTTATCATCGTCCTTGATGGCTTTAAAATCTTCCATGAATTTTGTATTCGTGGAATAAACAGCCATTGAACCATTAATGTATACAAAGGTATACCATTTTCCATTTTCCAGATCGAAATAGATCGTGAGGATATCCTGCCCTTTCTTTCTTTCGAGCATGATGGTGCCTGGTATATACTTGTTAATCATTTCCTTACCAATGCTCTGCAATCCCAGCAGACCGGATGAAATATAGGCCCTGGTCGCCTGGTTCCAGGCCATCTGAACATCGGTAAAGAAGAAAGTGTACCGCAGTTCATCTGGGAATTTTTTATATTCTCCTTTGATCGTAATCTCAGCGATCAGCTTGTCGGCCCTTTCTTTTCCGACCATTTCCGCCAGAGCGCGCTGATAGGTAGGTCTGCCAGGATCTGTTCCGGTGAGCGAAGCGGACGCATTGATATCTTCGATCAGGATATCCATGAGCTTATCATTGAAATAAAAATCAATTCCCATGATAAGGTCAAATTTCGTGGTGTGGTTGACCGTGTTGTGAGTTGAATTTCCAATCGGGTTGATGAACACTTTCCCGAGATTGCCGTGCATGGTCATTTTCCCTTCGCCATAAACGATGCAGTTTTTGGTACTTACGCTTACGTAGTTGCCCGGCAGCGATCTTTCCACCAGCTTTTGCCGGTTGGATATCCTGTATTCGCGGCTTGACTTTTCATAGAAAAGAAAAACATCGGCGTTCACAATATTGACATCGGTTTTGCCTTTTTTCGGCGAAAGGAATGATCCATAGATATGTGTGGAATCCACGGAAACCGTGCTGACAATTCCTGTCGTAATAGGTTCCTGCTTGTCATTTACCGGACTGTTGACTACCGGAATATAAATTTCAGCCGGATTGATTTCTCCTTTGAAAAAGAGACGGCTGTTTCCGAATGCGCAATTATGCATCAGGCCTGTGGTACCTTCGAAAACAAGAAACTGGTTATTTGCCGCAAGCACCACGCGTCCGCGGTAATCAAACGCCGGGCTCAGGTTGAATTGCATGGAGTCGGTGATGAGACCTTCCGCATATGTTTGCCCGGAAGAATCGGGCGTGATCTTGGCAAAATGAATGATCTGTTCTTTCTTCAGCTCATCGATAAAAGCGTAATCGCCGGTTGAAACATAATTGTGGCGGGAATAAATATCAGTAACGCAATTGAAAACATGGTGATAATTGGTAACAGTGTTCGCTGTGATCTGTGAATTGGTCAGCGTCCGCATGTAAGCATTCCGTTCCAATACCACATAACCACTGTCAGGAACAATGCGCGCATCGGCAACAAGTATTTCCTGGACACCTCTTGCGTAAATGATATGCTCTCTGTGATTGTAGAGAGCGCGTGGCGCATTAAAACGCAATGAATCCTGTTTCGGGTGAATGGAAATAAATTCTGGGCCGGTCAGGTCGATCTTATCGCCCGAACGCGTGTTCTCGGCGCCGTTCAGCTCGATCTCTTCCTTATCCATGTACCATTTAAAATTATCCATGAAACAGATGTACTGATTCACATCGAATGTGACGATCGTGCCTTCGCCATTTGCCTTGAACTCCCCTTCCCGCAGGTCGAGGTCGATATGGGCTTTTACATTGTCGGTGGAGAATGAGATGCGCGCCAGTTCCAGCGCCTTCAGCCGGAAGCTCGCCGTGTCTGCATCGGACGTATTCACAGCGAGCACCATCTTATTGGAAATTAATTCCGCGCTCGAGAAACTCAGCTTCCCATTTCCTGCGAGGTTTTTCGGACTCAACGACATCGTTCCTCCGAAAGTGGCTTTTGAACCGGTATAAACTGTAAACAGCGAATCCCTGTTGGTGGAATTCATGAAATCCCTTTTCGGCATGTAATGGATGTACGCGTTTGAAACGTTCACCTGCGGATATTCCGTTCTGCCAGGAATATTCTGCTCGCGTATGACATAGGATGAAGCGACACCATTGGTTGAATCAGGGTAAAAGATAAAATCATTCGACAACGCCGTTGATGTAATATAATCAAGGGGACCGTTACCATGGAGGCCCGCGTTGCTTAGCCTGATCATGTTGGTGAACTTTGCTTTCCCGCCATAGATCTGGTAACCTTCGGGCGGTGTTTTACGCGTAAATCCAAGTGAATAATCCGACATCAGCCGCAATGTATCCCGCATGTCCGGAAAAATTCCGGCGGACGCTAAAATTCCGGTGAAGCGCATGGAATTACTCTGGAAATTGTCAAGACTGTCAATGGTAAAAGGATCCATTTTAAAATAGAACTGATCGCGCACATACACGCCCCGCTGGATCGTTTTTTTATCATAATAAACGAATGCCGGCTTGGCGCTTGTAAAGACGGGATATTGCGGATATTTTTTACTCCAGATGCCGGACCGGTTTCCGGGAAAATCCACTTCCAACTTGCCATTCAGGTTTTCGATCACGCTGCGCACTTTCATTTGCACAAAGCCGCCTTTGGGATCACTCGGATCACGTTGCGGAGAATCCACCCAGATCCGCACCGAGTCAACGTTCGTGAGATTAAAGCTGAAGGTGCTGTAGTCGAACGAAAATAATTTTCCGTAATAATCGAACCGTCCTGCCATGATGGAACCTTCGAAAGAAAAGTTCCGGTCCTTTTTCAGAATGATCATGTCTTCAGCAGGGAACACCACCACGTTTT
>DATDOQ010000170.1:0-2843 GCA_035293205.1 Bacteroidia bacterium | reverse complement strand
GGTTTCAATTTTGGTAGTGCCGTCTTCAGTTTGATATATGATGATATTGGTCTTTTCCATTATTACATTTCGGTCTTAATAAGGTTAATTCTTTGCAAGTATTTAGCGTGTGGAGGCGAAATAATTTTGCCTTTTCAGGGTTTTTATCAATACAATTATTGCCTCACTCCCCCTTCACCACCATTCTCACCAAAACACCTGTTTCACTTTTTAACTCGAGGAAATAAACTCCCTTCGCCACCGCACCTAATTCCTGCAGTGTGAAATTATTTTCAACTTTTCCCACTACCTCAAATTGCTGGTCGATGAGCATCCTGCCCTGCGCGTCGTATAAACGAATGACGAGATCCTGATCTGTTACGGAGTAATACGAAAATTGTAAAGATTGAAAAAACGGATTGGGTGAAAGTAAAAAGAGCTGATCTTCTGTGGCGGAATATACAGGAGCGCCCGAAAGCACCTGGTTGGCGCGGCAGAAATCCGGAATGCCGTATCCCATCAATGAATCCGGATTAGCTGACCGGCTGGCGTTTTGCTGAATGGTTTGTAGCAGCTGCATATTAGTTACTGATGGGTTCGCCTGCCAGAGACAAGCCACCAAACCGCATAAGACCGGCGACGCAAAAGAAGTTCCGTTTCCCGTTTGTGTTCCTCCGGCCTGTGAAGCGATCACAGTTTGTTCGCCCTGCGCTGCTACGTTTGGCTTGACCGCCCCATCCGCTGCCGGTCCGCGGGAACTGAAAACAGAAACATTGGCGGCCGCATCCACCGAACCGACAGCCAGCGCGCTGTCTGCATCCGCTGGCGCGCTGATGTAAAACCAGGGTGACTGGCCGGAATTTCCAGCGCTCCCGATCACCGCAATTCCCTTCCGGGCGGCAAAATTCGCCGCGCGTGAACAGATGGTGGTCTGGCCATCCATGTCGGCATAGGTGTGATTCTGCGACGAATCATCAAACTCCGTGTAACCGAGCGATGAATTGATCAGATCGGCGCCCACGCTGTCGGCGAATTCGGCTGCGGCAGCCCAGTAGTATTCTTCTACAACATATTCCGTGGCGCCTTCTTCGCTGCGCAACAACCAATAGGACGCTTCGGGCGCTGTTCCGATGAGTTCACCACTGAGATAACCGCCCATGCAGGATAAAACCATCATGCCATGCGCGCTGTTTTCATAAACGGAAGCATGACCTTCCACAAAATCCCAGGTTCCCAGTATCCGGTTATTCGCCCAAAGCGTATCAAAAATGGGAAAAGCATCAACGCCCCCGAAACCCGCATCAATCACCGCGATCTGCATATTTTGTCCGAGAAAACCATTGTTGTGCAAACAAACACCACCCAGCATGGAGATCTGGTTTATGGAAGCGCCGTAATTCAGGTTGGATGAAACGATATTTCCGGAACGAAAAGCGGAAGGATCTAAACTCCCGAAAGTTTCTTCGTCATTTTTCACCGGAGCAGAATTATTTTTCCGGAGACCAATGCCTGAAACGGAAGCCACAAATGGAAGCGCGCTTACCGCGGCAATGACTGCCGGATCGTTTGTGAAAATAACAACGCCGTTCAGCCAGCGCGACCTGGCATGCACATAAGCTCCCGTAGCAGCGACAGCTGAAACGTACGATGGATTGACAGGAAGATCCGCAGAGTCGATCGCGATTCCTTGATTCGCACGCCGTTGTAAGGCACGTGCGGATAAATAATCGGATGGCGCGGAAATTGAATAAGGAGAATTGTTTTTATCCCTGAACTGCACCCAATGCTTCGTATCCTGGGCGGCGATGCAGGAACAAATGAACAATAAAAAAAACAGGCAAATTTTCCTCATCCAAAAATTGTTCAATCAGGCAGCGTAAAAATAACAGAAACCCCCAATAAAATCAGGAGAGAATATTTGACAAAGGAAAAATCAACAATTACTGCGGACCCCAATCCACCAGCTTAATAGTATAAATCACCCCACTATAAATGCGGTCAATCACGAGAACGCCGGGAGTTAAGGTGGTGTCTCTGACTTCGATGACATTTTTTTCGATCAGGCCGATGTTTCGCGCATAACGCTCCGAATACACGCTCCATTCGAGCAGATTCTTTTCATCCCGCTGGATCACCTTTAGCGTAGAGTCGAAGCTTGTGCCGTTCAGCGAATACGGAACATCCACTTCGTCGTACTCATATTCCCAGGGACCAATCGTGTTATACGCATTTCCATTCCATGATTTTCCTTCGCGCGGAACAAATACCAGTCGGATGAAACGCTGGTTCTCTTCCACTTTTTCGGCATGCATATCCGTACGCACGAAAGTCCAAACGCGCGAGATGGTCCAGGGAAGACTGTCGTAGGGAACAGTATCAATGTAAGAACGTTTATACCGCTCTACACGCATGGCCTGCCTGCCCTCGTTATCCGTATAATAAGACTCGATCAGCTCCTTCACCTGGTAACGGTAACTATCCGTATCGTGATCGAAATCGTCGTAAACCGTGGAGTCCACTTCGTAGATACACCAATGACCAACCTGGTCCGGAAAATAGTTGTATCCTGCGTCAACCGGGAGGGGCTCGTCTTTTTTACATCCCGCGAAAAATAAAATCACTGCCAGCGCTGCGATAAACACTGGCGGTGAAATGAAATAATTTTTGACGCTTTGGGGTTGCATCCTGTCAATTGTATTGCGGTCGCGCAATGAAGCCGCCGCCAACCAGATCGTCACCCTCATAAAAAACGGCGGACTGTCCGGGCGCCACGCCTGTAACCGGACGATGAAAAAGCGCCCTGATTTTTCCGTTTTCCACGGATAAGGTCGCAGGCGTACCCGCATCCTTGTACCGGATTTTAG
>DATDOQ010000169.1:0-5101 GCA_035293205.1 Bacteroidia bacterium | reverse complement strand
AAATGATATCGTTCATAGGGGGTGTTGATTCTCAAACTTCATAAAGGTAGAAAATCCTGCCTGCCTGCGCACTGGCCCTCGCGCCGGCCGGCAGGGTTGCCGCGGCTTACACGGATTATTAGCCACGGATTACACGGATTTACACGGATTATTAGCCGCGGATTACACGGATTACACGAATTAATTTGCCACAGATTACACAGATTTACACAGATTTATTAGCCACGGATTACACGGATTTTTCTATGGAGGAGCAGCATCGAGTCTGCAAATGGCAAGACAAACTAAATGGTCACAAAGACTATGAAAGATAAGGCTACAAAGATTTTTGTGTAACGTTCAAAAGACACCAAACGTTTTGTGTCTTCACTTCGTATATTTTTTGGTGTCTTCGTGGCTAAGCACTTTGTGTCTTTATCTACCATCGCAGAATAAAATCTTCTTTTTCCTGTTGTTCCTTACGAAAGAAGATTAACCCAAAATGGAAAAGGTCGATGCTCAGCTTTACCTGGGGATGCGCCTTTATTTTTTTCCAGGCTGATTCCATTTCCGGCGACCAATGAATGTCGTCAAAAATAAAAACAGAATCCGCGTGTGCGTATGGAAGAATCGTTTCGAAATAACGCAGCGTCGGTTTTTCGCGGTGGTTGCCGTCGAAAAAAATATAATCCACTTGTCCGAGTTCGCGAAGCGCTGGTTCAAGCTGGGATTCAAAAGTTCCAACGCGGACTTCGACCGGCAAATTGAGCTTTGCAAAACGCCCCAAAGCTTTTTCAGCAATCGCACCGGCGCCTTCGATGGAAATGTACCGGTCAAAATCAATCGCCGTGGCCTGGTAAAGTGTGGTGATTCCAAGCGAAGTGCCCAGCTCCAGCATTTTTTTTGGCTGGAAATGTTTTACAATTCTGTGCAGCAACTGACCTTCCTTTGGCGTCTTTGCCGACCGGGCAGCGATTGCTGAAATTCTCCGGGTTCCGGTTTTTCCTGTGCCGAAATCTTCCACGTGAACCACTGCATGATCCGCAAGGCATTCCGACCGCCATTGTTCGGCAGGATGATTTGAAAAAGTTTCTCCGGGCTGCGGCGGAAAAACCCCTGTTGCCAGCTCATATACGAAGGGTGAATGCACCCGGTATTTTGTAACGGAATTTTTCCGGTAATTGATCCAGGATGTAATTTGAGACAACCCCATGCCGGAAAAGGTAATTGAAAATGCTATTTGCTGCTGGTTATCCGCATTTCCACACGCCTGTTCAGCTGGCGGTTTTCAGGCGTGTCGTTTTTGACCTTTGGCCGCGTATCACCATAACCTTTGAATTTCATCCGTGCCGGATCGATGCCTTGTTGCATAAGATAAGTATAAACTGATTTCGCGCGGTTTTCGGACAGGACCTGGTTGGATTTTTTATCACCGACATTATCGGTATGCCCGGCAATTTCAACTTTCACTTTTGAATTGGCTTTTAACCACTGCGCCATTTTATTTAATTCCGCCTGCGATTCAGGAAGGAGATCGTATTTTGCTGTGGGGAAGAAAACATTTTTGAGTTCAACACGCGCTGTGTCAGATATAGGTTGAAGCGGAATGTTTTTAAGAAATGGTTTGCCTGGATCAGCTGCCTCCTTGAGCCGGAACTGATCGGAGTAAAATAAATAACCCGGACTGTTCACAAAAAGCGCGTAGTTTTTATTTACAGGAATGCACACCAGGAACTCGCCTGTTCCCGGATCAGACGAGGAAGAAATCATCGTTTGTCCGGTAGATACATCAATTAGTTCGAAATGAGCGACGACAGGTGCAAGCGTGTTTTTATTATATGCTTTTCCTTTCAGATACGTAACAGTTATTGGCCGAAGTTCTTCCGGAAGTTCAAACTTATAGATGTCGTCACAGCCGCTGCCGCCTTCGCGCGTGGAAGTGAAATAAGCTAATTGACCTGAGGCGTCGACAATCAATCCGCTCTCCCTGCCATATGTGTTGATCGGATAACCAAGATTTACCGGGTTTCCCCATTTCCCCGCGCTGTCTCTCCGGCAAATAAACAGGTCTTTATCACCCATTCCCGGATGACCGCTGCTTGCGAAATATAAAGTCTGATTGTCAGGGTGTATGAAAACAGACTCTTCATCATATGGGGTGTTGATATGATCTCCAAGGTTCATGGGAGTACTCCATTTCCCATCTTCGCCTAGTGTTGCCATCCATATGTCACCATAACCATAACCACCCCGCCTGCTGCTGATGAAATAAAGTGTTTTGCCGTCTGACGACCAGGAAGGCTGTGTTTCCCATCCGTGCGAATTTAACGGCGCCCCGGCATTTATAGGACGGCTCCACTGACCATTTACTTTTTGGGTGTAAAAAATATCGCATTCGCCATAACCCATCCGTCCCTGGCCATAATTCCCGTATTCTTCACATGCGGCAAAAAACAAAAACCGACCATCCGGAGCGAGAGAAGGCGCCCCCTCATTTACTTGCGTATTGACAGGCGGGCCAAGATTCCTGGCGGTGCTCCAGTTGCCGTTTTTATCACGGTAGCTGATGAAAAAATCTTCCTGTGTCATCATCAGGAGCCCGGTTTTTGGATCGACTAAGCGTTGGTTTCGATTAAATAAAAATACCTGGTTATCTGCCGTGATATTGGGAAAATATTCGCAGCTATCAGAATTAATTGAGCCGCCAATACTTACCGGGCTGAAACTTACCGGGTGTAGCATCGCATTAATTGCAAAATCACAATTCGCAATGCCACGTTCCGCCTCAGCGAGCATTATAGGAGAGGAATTCGAACGCCTTTTGCTGATATAATTTTTGTAATCCAGTTTAGCGTCGGTGTAACGGCCAAGTCGAATTTCCGCATCAGCGCAATCGAAATAATAAGCTGCCGGAACAGCATTTGGATTAATGGCAAATGCCTGCTTATAACTGTTTACCGCGCTTTCAAAGTTGTCTAAATCTTTATAAGCATGACCTTGAAGAAGGTGTGCTTCCAGGAATTCAGGATCTTCTTTTATTGCTGAAGACAACTGCTTGAGCGCATTCGGATAATCAAATGCATCGAGAAAGGCTTTTGCCTGCGTATAATACTTCTCTGCTTTTTTAGATTTGGTGTGCAAAGCAGGCGGTTGTGCTTTGCAGGCTACTGCCAGAAAGCAAATGAAAATAAAAAGAAGTGTTTCCTTCATAAAAAGTTACTATTCAGTTCCATTCTATTGATAGCATAACTTCTGATAACCGCAGAGTTCCGCAGAGTTTTTCGCAGAGAACCGGGGAGTCAGTATTTATTAGCCACTCTTCTTAGACCATCTGTAAGTTTTAGACCATTTACTTTTATTGCACATCCGATTATTATTTCTGTTATTTCGTTCACTGTCATTTCCATTTTGTTCTTCTTTCTCAGTGGTTCTCTGCGGTTTATTTTCTCTGCGGGCCTCTGCGGTTAAATTTTTATTACTGGAAGCGGTGAACAAAACCAAAAAAATAATCTAAATCCCATCGTTCAGCCGAAACGCTAAGGGATATTCATAAACTTATGCGTTTGCAGGGAAATATTCCACGCCGGATTTTTCATGACATAATCAACGATCAGCGGCATCATTTGTTTAGAACGGCTCCATTCGGGTTGCAGGTAAAGAATGCATTCGGGTTTAACTTTCCGGGCGTTTTCTTCGGCCCAGCGAAAATCGTCCTGGTTATACACGATCACTTTCAATTCCTGTGCCCTTTTGAAGTTTTCTTCCTTCGGCGGCGAATTTTTTTTGGGCGAAAGGCAAATCCAGTCCCAGGTTCCTGTGAGCGGATAAGCGCCCGATGTTTCTATGAAGGTAAGGATTCCTCTTTTTTTCAGCTCATTGGTAAGGTAGTCAAGATTAAACGCCGACGGTTCACCACCCGTAACCACCACCGCTTTTGCCGGGAATTTTTCTGCATTTTTCACAATTTCATCGGCGCTTGTAAGTGGGTGCGCGGAAGCATCCCAGCTTTCTTTCACATCGCACCAGTGACAACCCACGTCGCAGCCACCGAGACGGATGAAATAAGCAGGTTTCCCGCTGTGAAAGCCTTCGCCCTGGATGGTGTAGAATTCTTCCATAAGCGGCAATACAAAACCGCTGTCGAGCTGCGACTGCTGTTCCGGTGCAAGCGAGGAAGGAATGATGTTGCCGGTGAATTTCAAGGGAACAAAGTTACTACTTCGTCAGGCCACATAGAACATTGTAGTCTGTTCACTTGAATAACGCGGTACTGCAGGAAAAGAGACACGTGAAATGAAAAATCTTCTTTGGGAATAGAAGAATGCAGCGCAATTTCATGTTTACACCCAATTTTTGTCATGAAAAAAACCAGTGCAATTGCCTTATGCGCCGCAAGTTGTATTACCGCACAACCCCGGAAATCCTGGAAGTGCAAAAAACTTTTATTCCAAAACTATTTTATAAACGCCGGATTGCGTTCCGTCGCTTACCTGCAGGAAATATATTCCACCCGGAAGCATAGTGAGATCCAGCTGATCTTTATAAAGTCCAGAAGTCAGCGATACGTTTTTCATCATCACCGTTTGACCGGCAACATTGGTCAATGTAAGACGAATATTATCCGATGATAAGCCACTGAGTGAAATCTGAAAAATGCCTGTTGAAGGATTTGGCGCAATGCTGATTTGCATTCCTGAAAACTCTGTAAGTCCTGTGCAATCTGATACTTCAACTACAATCGTATCCGTTCCGTTGCACCCGTTCGCGTCGGTAACATTTACATACATTGTATAAAAACCAACACCCAATGCCACTGCGTCAACTGAATACGTTGCTGCCGATGAATTATCATGCCAGGTATAGCTTGAAAAAGTTCCTGCATTGATCGTGAAAACAGGCGCGTCATCACACACGATCGTATCGGCGCCAAGGTTCAGGTAAGCATTGCCGCTCACGATTGTCGATTCCGAATATGAACCGCTGCATCCATTCGGATCTGTATAATTATAATTTACCGTGTGTGTGCCCAGACCGGCAACTGCAGGATCAAACATATTGCCGCTGATACCGCCGCCCGTGAAAATTCCGTTTGCAGGATTTCCCGAAAGTGTTGCCGGCGGAT
>DATDOQ010000168.1:0-2139 GCA_035293205.1 Bacteroidia bacterium | reverse complement strand
GCGATATCTGCCAGGATGTTTGTCCCTGGAACCGTTTTAGCGTTCCCCATCGCGAATCCGCATTCAACCCGGATGAAAAGTTGCTTTCGATGAAGAAAAAAGAGTGGACGGAACTGACAGAAGAAGTTTTCGAATCGCTTTTCAAACGCTCGGCAGTTAAAAGGACAAAGTATGCGGGTTTAAAAAGAAATATCCGGTTTATTGCTAACGATTGATCTTGTGCCTTATTCCCCCGTTAAAGACACACAAATTTTTAGCACTGCTTTTTAAATCCTCCGTGCGTCCGCCTCGGCGGATGCATACCTCCCTTTTTTACTCAGTGGTTTTATAAAAATCGTGAACTCAGGAAAAATCTGTTGCACATATGATGAATTGTTGCGCCAAAGACAGAATTGCTGATTAAGTTGCCACGGATTACACGGATTTACACGGATTAAATTCAACTACATCCATTAGTTGCTGTATGGAGAAAGCAGTTAGGGTGAAGCTTTTTTTATTCGCGAATAGAATTTCCCCCTTGAAGAAAACAAACCTCCTTAAAAAGAAATATCCGGTTTATTACACCGGATACTTCTGCCATGGAGTGTGAATAAAGTTCACGTCTTTGTGACGCTGCGGAAAACATCCCGGATAACGTCACCGTACATATGGCCAAATGTCGCAATGCACCACGCTTTGAGCAGGGTGGCTTCGTCGGGTTTTGCCCAGTTGAGTGTTTTAATAAGCTCTTTGCGAAAAAGCATCTTGTCAAAACTGACGCTTTTTAGGATGTGTTTACTGAACTCTAACATGTAACGGTCTTTTGAAGGGTTCAACAAGGAACGTAAAATGTATTAACCAATGTACTGCGTCGGGGTTAAATTTCCTAAAAGAAAGTCGGCGGAGCTCATAAATTATTGTATTTCAGTAATCATGAGTTATAAACAGGGGGCGGTCAACTGGACCGGCTGGCTGTAATTTTCTAAATTAAATCTTAAAAAGTCTGGAAAATCGGAAGAGGTTTTCTAATTTATACGCGCCTGCCTCCTCATTCGTTCCAGCGAAATGTTTTGTGTTCAATTCCTGCCAGGTCAAGAACACGGTCCACAACAGTAGCGGCAAGGTCTTCGAAATTTTTTGGATTGCTGTAAAAAGAAGGGCTCGCCGGACAAATGATTCCGCCCGCTTCTGTAACGGTTTTCATATTGTTGATATGAATAAGGCTCAGGGGCGTATCGCGCGTCACAAGGATCAGGCGGCGGCGCTCCTTCAACATCACGTCGGCCGCGCGCGCAACCAGGTCATTTGAAATGCCCGATGCTATGCGCGCCAGTGTACCCATTGAGCAGGGACAGACGATCATAGTGCGGTAGCTGGACGAACCGGAAGCAAACGGGGCATTGAAGTCCATTTTGCCATAGAAGTCGAATGGATACGTTTCATACGAAACATTCCCCATCTCATGCTGCCACACCAGCCGTGCGTTGTCACTCATTACAACTCCAACTTTATCCACCTGACTTTTCAAAGCCAGCAACTTTTCGAGAAGGACCTTTGCATACACAGATCCGCTCGCGCCGGTGATTGCAATAACGATACGATGGGATGAAGCTTTCATTCGGAAGCGGGCACACCGAAACGGTAGCAAAGGGTTATTCCAAGCACATTATTGTAAAAACCACGATTAAACCAGCGGAAAAAAAAGCGTGGATCGTAAATGGGTGAAGGAAATGGCTTAACGGGGAAAAGCGAATTTGTATAACGAAAGTCGAGGTAAATATTTTCCGTAAAGCCCATGCCTATGCCAACAATGAACGCGGTTTCCCAGCGGCGGTAACCCGTTGGCTGGATCTCGCCGTTCACATCCCATTCCCGCGCGAATCCCAGGATGCCGACTGTTTCACCAAATTCAAAATAAAACTTGCTGATATTTCTCCGGGCAAGAAATGCCGCTTCCACATAATGCAGGCTGATCTTAAAGGACGTGTAATCGCCCATTTCGGGGTTGGCAAGCTTCCGGCTTCCTTTCTGCGTGTACTGCAGCTCCATCTGTCCATACCATTTTTGAGAAGGATCGTTGCAAACGAATGCGCCCACCACCAAACCTGCTTTATCAAACCCCGATGCCTGGTCGCCATGCACCTGGCTGCCATTCAAACC
>DATDOQ010000167.1:0-4347 GCA_035293205.1 Bacteroidia bacterium | reverse complement strand
TGAGAACTGAGAGTTGAGAACTGAGAGCTGAGAGCTGAGAACTGAGAGCTGAGAACTGAGAGTTGAGAACTGAGAACTGAGAGTTGAGAACTGAGAGCTGAGAGCTGAGAAGTGAGAACTGAGAACTGAGAGCTGAGAGTTGATAGTAAAGAGCTGAGAGCTGAGAGCTGAGAGATGAGAGTTGAGTATTGAGAGCAGAGGTTAGTGTTGAGTGTGGAATAAGAACACCATTCGGAACGTTAAAGAATGAAACAACGAACTGTTATTGAAGCCGGCGACAACGGGCTTGGATACTGGAAAGACCTCTGGGCATACCGGGGGCTTTTCCGTTTTCTTGCGTGGCGGGATTTGCTGGTTCGTTATAAGCAGACGGTAATTGGCGTTGCGTGGGCGGTGATCAGGCCATTGCTGACAATAGTTGTTTTTTCTTTTTTTGCTGAGCTGATGGATATGGAAACCTTCGCTTTGCCTGCCGTGCTTGTAGTCACCGCTGCAACCTTGCCCATGCAATTGTTTACCTCGGCGCTGAATGAAGCGAGTAATTCACTCATTTCTAATTCAGGTCTTATTACCAAAGTGTTTTTTCCGCGACTGATTATCCCGCTGAGCACCATTATTGTATGTCTTGTGGATTTTGCGATAACACTGGTGATCCTGATCGGACTTATGTTTTATTACAACGTGGTGCCGGACAGCAATATTATTTATCTTCCTTTATTCCTTTTGCTTCTGTTAATGGCTTCACTCGGAGCAGGTGTTTTTCTTTCCGCAGTGAATGTGAAATACCGTGATTTTCGCTATATCATTCCCTTTATTGTTCAGGTCGCGCTTTATGTTTCACCCATCGCTTTTAAAACCGAACGCATCCTGGCGAGTGAGCGCATACCGGATTTTCTGAAATGGCTCTATTCGTTCAATCCAATGGTTGCAGTCATCGATGGGTTCCGATGGAGTCTTTTCGGGGAACAATTTAAGATTGATCAAACAAGCATTTTTATTTCAATTTGTGTCACCGTTTTTCTTGTTGTTGCAGGGACGTGGTATTTCCGGAAAGTTGAAAAAAACTTCGCAGACATTATTTAAAATCCAAACTCATCAGCATTGGCTTAGCAGAATAAAATGAGTTACACCGCCATACAGGTTGAGCATCTCAGCAAGCAGTACGTCATCCGTCACCAGCAGATGGGTCGTTATACCGCTTTGCGGGATGTAATGGTGGAAAAAGCGCGGTCCATTTTCAGCGGGCCCGGCGGAAAAGGAAGCAAAGAGATATTTCTTGCATTGGATGATCTGAGCTTTTCCATTCAGGCAGGTGATCGTGTCGGCATTATTGGCAAGAATGGCGCCGGCAAATCGACCTTGCTGAAAATTTTAAGCCGGATTGTTACGCCAACAAAAGGTAAAATTACCATTGAGGGCCGGCTCGCGAGCTTGCTGGAAGTGGGCACCGGTTTTCACCCGGAGCTGACAGGGCGTGAAAATATTTTTCTGAACGGGGCTATTCTCGGAATGACGAAAGCGGAGATCACGCGGAAGTTCGACGAGATTGTAGCATTCGCGGAGATTGAAAAATTTCTCGATACGCCCGTTAAACGTTATTCTTCCGGAATGTACGTACGGCTCGCTTTTGCCGTGGCCGCGCATCTTGAGCCCGAGATACTGATCGTGGATGAGGTCCTTGCTGTGGGCGATGCCGCGTTCCAGAAAAAATGCCTGGGCCGGATGCGGGAAGTTGCGGGTGAAGGAAGAACCGTGTTGTTCGTCAGCCATAATATGGAAGCTGTGCAGAAACTATGTAACCGTGGCATCCTGCTTCATAAAGGAAAGCTGGTGGCAAACGATAGCATTGAAAGTGTGGTCCGGCAATACCTGGATAGCAGCGACCGGGCGCAGGCAGAATATTTTCCTTCTCCGCCTGCAGGAGACGATTCCCTGACGGGCGGGGTAAAGCTCATTCGGATCGAGCGGGAAGATGGTGTTCCCTCGGCGGAAATTCCGGTCTACAAACCTTTCCGGGTGGTCGTGCAATTTGAATTGAAAAAAAAGCTGGAGCATTTTATCGCGGCCCTTGGCATTTCAACCATTATGGATCAGCCCATTCGTACAGTCTGGACCAGTCCGCAGCAAATTGCACCCGGCATTTATAAGGCAATTTTTTATCTCGATGATATTTATCTCGCGTCCGGTTTGTACAAGCTGATTGTAGGACTCTCCAATTACGAGCGATCGTTTCATTATATAGACAACCTGGCAACGGTCGAAATTGCGGAAGTGACCGATGGAAGCGTTGACAGCCGTATCGTTAATTTCAGAAGCGGATTAGTGCTGAACCAATCCCGTGCTGATATTATTCCTGATAAATAAAGTTTTTCTATGCGAAATCGTTTGTCTTATATCTGGAGAAAAATTATTCCGCCCGGGAGGATCAATGAAAAGCGTTCATTTTCTCAATGCGGAGAGGATCTTATCCTGGATTTTTTGTTCCGGGAGCTGGGAATTTCCAAACCGTCTTATCTTGACATCGGGGCGCATCATCCGAAATACCTTAATAATACCTATCTCTTTTATCTGAATGGATCCCGCGGAATAAATATTGAACCGGATCCCGCACTTTTTAGTGAATTCGGCAAAACAAGAAGTGGCGACATCAATCTCAATATCGGCATTGGCGAAAAAGAAACAGAGGCGGATTTTTATATTATGACGGAGCCGACGCTCAATACATTTGTAAAGGAAGAAGCGGAACGAATTGAAAGGGAACAATCATTTTACAAAATAAAGGAAGTACGGAAGATCCGTTTGCGCGCGGTAACGGATGTCATTCGTGAATACAGGAATGGAATATTCCCGGATTTCATGAGCCTGGATGTGGAAGGACTTGATGAAATGATCCTTCGTTCGATTGACTTCAAAATAAACGCTCCTAAAGTGATTTGTGTTGAAACGCTCACCTTCGCGGCCAACCGGACCGGCCAAAAGAAAGAAGATCTCATCCGGTTTGTCAGTGAAATGGGATATATGATTTATGCAGATACACATATTAATACCATTTTTGTCAGGAAAGAAATCTGGGAGAAATAATAAAAACATACGCGGGAAAACATGAAACTGCATCTCGGCTGCGGACAACGCTATTTCGAAGGATATGTGAATATTGATTACCCGGCGACGGAGCATACGGTGATGGACAAAGTTGTGGCGGATGTGCAAACAGATTTGCTCACGCTTCGTTACGCGGCGGCCTCCATTAATGAGGTGCGCCTGCATCATGTTTTTGAGCATTTTTCCAGGCCGGTCGCATGCGCGTTGCTTACAAACTGGCATAGCTGGCTGAAACCCGGCGGGATTTTGCGCATCGAGGTTCCGGATTTCAACCGGACTGCCCTCCGTGTTCTTTTCAGTCCGGGCAACAAAAAAAAGCATGTCGGGCTGCGGCATATTTTCGGTTCACAGGAAGCGCATTGGGCGGTGCATTTTGAAGGTTACTCAAAACCGCTTTTAAACAAAATGTTGACGCGGTTTGGTTACAACATCCAGGAATTCAAACGGAATTCGTGGAGAGGCACATATAATATCGAAGTGATCGCCGTGAAGGGCGAGGGCGGGCTCACCAAATTTGCCTTTGAAAACCGGGCGCAGGAGCATTTGCGTCAATATATGGTTGACGAATCGCCTTCTGAACAACGCCAGCTGGCAACCTGGATGGATATTTACCGGAAGCATGTGATTGTTTAATAATACAACCAATGCTTATAAAAAGTTTAACCTGAAATGAGTGCTCCGCTGATTAGTGTCCTGTTGCCGGTATATAACGCTGAATCATTCATCCGGGATTCGATTCAGTCGGTGCTGGATCAAACCCTCCCGGATTTTGAGCTGATCGTTATAGATGACGGATCAAAAGACAATTCAGCAGAAATGGTCGAATCCATTCGTGATCCGCGGATCCGTTTTTACCGGCAGGAAAATAAAGGGATGGGCGCGACGCTTAATTATGCCATCAGCCTTGCCCGCGGACAATTCCTCGCGCGGCAGGACGCGGATGATATTTCACTTGCGGAAAGATTTGCGCGGCAGGTGACTTTTCTGAATGCCCACACCGATCATGCGCTTGCCGGGACCGCGGCAGTCATCGTAAATGAAAAGCTCGGAGAAACCGGAAGGCGACATTCTCCTGCGGAAAAACACAGGGATCTTTGCTTTGATCTTTTGTTCGACAACCCCTTTGTGCACAGTTCCGTGATGATGCGCGCTGACGCGATTAAACAAACTGGCGCTTATGATCTCCAAAAAGCGTCGCTGATCCAGGATTATGATTTATGGTGGCGGATCGCGCAGAAGTTCCGC
>DATDOQ010000166.1:0-2427 GCA_035293205.1 Bacteroidia bacterium | reverse complement strand
CTTTACCGGGATCAGGTCGCGGTCCTGCGTTGAAATTATTGTGTGCGCTTCAAAATCAGGGAAAATGTCCGCTTCATATTTCAGCAGGCGTTTCCATTCCGAACGGAAAGCCCCGCGTTTTAAAACACCAACTTTTGAAATGCGGCGCTCGATGCCTTTCGAAAAAACATCCATGTAATCAATAATGCGCGGAATGTTCGGGTGGTGACGCGCATATTCGGCCGTGCGGATCAGCTGGCAATAGATGCGGTCGGGACTGGTTTTCCGGATGACCGCGTCAATACGCCTGCGTGCCCGGCCATTGGTGAAATAAGCAACCTGGAAAGGCAGACCGCTGAATAATCCCTTCGTGAGATTCACGGCAACGGCTGCTTTGGAAAGCGGGAATACATGGATTTCGCTGCAGAACTTCTTCAGTTCCTCAAGCGCGTCCGGGTGAATTTCAGTGTCATTAATTGCGCAAAGGATTACCTCGTGCCTGTTTCCCAGGTGACGCAGCTGGTGGTAAGCGCGCAGCTTATCCCCTTTTTCAAGCGGCCAGGGAACACGCGAGGTGATGCAAAGAATTTTCACAGCGATCTATAAAATAGGATCAGCTTTTCAGTGGCTGACCGGAGTTCAAAATTCTGAAGCGCGAATTTCCGCGCATTTTTTCCCAGCTCTTCTGCCAACTGCGGATTCCCGATCAACCGGTTTATGGCGTTGGCGAAATCAATAGCGTTGTCGGCGATCAGCGCATGTTTCCCATTTTCAATGCCTGTTCCTTCCGCGCCGATGATGGTGCTTACGATTGCTTTTTCCATCGCCATTCCTTCCACGAGCTTAACGCGCATGCCACCGCCGCTGAGCAAAGGTACAGCCATGATCGCATATTCGCTGATGAATTTCCGGGCATCCGCGACCTGTCCATGCACAACAATGCCTTCACCGGCGTATGCCGCATCATCCGGCATCATTTTTTTACCAGCGAGATGCAGTTTTGCGCCCGGATTTTCATGCAGGACCAGCGGCCAGCAGTTTTCAGTAAACCATTTTATGCAGCGCACATTTGGTTCCCAATCCATCGCCCCGATGTGAAAAACAGTTGCTGGCTGTGGTGATGCCGCTGAACTTAATTCAGGTAATGAAAGCGTAAAAGGCAGCACCAGCATGGGTGCTTTCCTTCCGTTCATCATTTTGCGGAGCAACATGGCATCTTCATGCGTGATCGGAATAATTCCATCCACCTGGCGCATCGCTTTTATTTCTGCTTTTGCCAGGCGGCGGCTGAGCTGTCCTTTTAAGGTTTTCCGGATAGGATCCGTTTCTTCTTCCACACGTCTTTTCCAGAGCTGGCTTTCCACATTATGCGCGCGCAAAACAATTTTCGCTTTGCTTCGTTTCCGGATAAACGGAATATAGCCCGTCATAAAAAGACTCTCCAGCTGGATAATATCAAATATTTCTTTATCCAGAATTTCCTCCAGCGCATCCCGGAATTCATCGGAATAAAACCGGTTAAGATGATAAGAGGTGGAACTAAAAAAGCTGGAAATACCTTTAAAAAAATTAATATCCGTATCAATGAAAACCGCTTTTATGGCCGTAGCTTTTAAATAATGCGGATCAAGATATTGCGGAAGAAACGGGTGCTTTTTGGTTTCGGCGGTAAGAATATTCACTTCGATGCCTGCCTGGAGCAAACCTTCTGTAATGCTATGCATGGCCAGGCAGCCACCATCAACGGCGGGGAGCGGGGGCTTATTGCAAAGCTGGAGAACGCGCATTTGAGGTGAGCCTTCGGGCTATTATTTCTGTCCCGTATTTTGATGGTCGCCGAATTGCCGGGTGATCAGCTTCTGCTCCCGCTTGTAACGCAATACATTCAATTTTCTGAGAATATTCTTGTAGCTGTCGATGTCAAACAGGCTACTGTCTGCCGTCGCTTTTTTCGTAAGCCATATCCCGATCGGCAGATAAATCAAACAGCCGAGCCACATTCCGTATTCCGGCGGAACCGCGCCGTCTTTGGAAAGTTTTTCACCGGTGATGCTGATCACCCAAAAGACAATGAAAAAAACCACGGAGATCACCACCGGCATGCCAAGTCCGCCTTTGCGGATAATGGCTCCTAACGGCGCGCCGATGAAAAACATGATCAGGCAGGCAAAAGAAAAAGTGTATTTCCGCCAGAACTCGATCTGGAACCTGCGAACGCCCTCTTCTTCCGCGTTAATTTCGGTCACTTTAGATTCGGCCATGCTCATTACATTCCGCGCATTGTTAATCGCCAGCTCGTAAGCTTTTTTTTGTTCTTCCGGGCGGAGCGAGTCAACGAGGTTAGCCGGGATAGTAGAAATTTTTAATGAATCAATTAATTTCCAGTAGGCATTTGATTTGGATAAATAAGCCGTGTTGATGATGGAATGGAATTGTGTCCGGTCTTTG
>DATDOQ010000165.1:0-17233 GCA_035293205.1 Bacteroidia bacterium | reverse complement strand
GCACCGGCGTGAATGCGACACCCGCGCAGGCACAGGAAATGCATGCCTTCATCCGGAAATCACTCGCCGAAAAATTCGGCAAACCCATGGCAGAATCCATTCCCATCCTTTATGGCGGAAGCTGCAACGCGCTCAACGCTGCCGAAATTTTTGAAGGCGCGGATATTGATGGCGGACTTATTGGCGGGGCTTCTTTAAGAGTAGATGAGTTTGCCAAGATCCGGCGGGCGCTGCTGGGGCGGTTGAAAAATGTGAGAATGTGAGAATGAGTGAATGTGGGAATGTGAGAATGTGAGAATGTGGGAATGTGGGAATGTGAGAATGTGGGAATGTGGGAATGTGAGAATGTGAGAATGTGGGAATGTGAGAATGTGGGAATGTGAGAATGTGGGAATGTGAGAATGTGGGAATGTGAGAATGTGAGAATGTGGGAATGTGAGAATGTGGGAATGTGAGAATGCATGGGAAAATCCGCCTTCGCTGAAGCTTCGGCGGACAAGTGGGGTTAATGGGATTAATGGTGATGGAGAAAAGGGAATGAGCTTTACATCAAACAATGAAAATCTATTTGACAGACCAAAAAAACAAGTTAAAACAGCACCTTGAGTATTTAAAGACCAGGAAAGTTATCCGTTATAACAAATCACGCTTGACGGAAAATATCAGGAGCATTGAGCTTAAAACTGTAAAGACTATTGAACAATTAAATCTCGGATTTCTGTTTGACTATCATATCTTTCCGGACAACATAATGACTTTTAAAACGCAATGGCAGGACGAGAATAGAAAAATGAAAATTGGAGATACAATTGCGCAACAAGTTTATATTCCACCTACAAAAATCTTTTCAAAGAAAATAATTTTTGGTGTAAGAATAAACGAAATCATAGACCACACAGATAAAAAAGGTTTTAGCTACGAAACGCTGGAAGGACACGTTGAGGAAGGCGTTTCGACATTTACAGTTGAGCAAAATGACAATAAATTGATTTTTAAAGTTCAGACCTACTCGACTCCAGGAAATTTTTTCACAAAACTTCTTGGACCAATTTTTTCTGTTCCTTATCAGACTTTTTGCACCACGGCCGCTTTGGAAAATGTAAAACGACAGATAGAAAATAATTAACAGGAGCGAGCATTACGCCGAATCACTACGCAATGCCAATTTACTTTTATCATTTCACGGCAACTCTGCAATTGTAACCAAAATCTTCTCTATTTTCTTCTTCATCTCCGTTGCTGAACACGTATAGTTGTTTGCGATGATGGAGAAACAAAGCTTTTTCCCCGACTGCGTTTTTACGTAGCCTGCATAGCCGCGGGCGCGGTTTATGTACCCGCTTTTGGCGGTCAGGTTATTTTCAGCGCAGGTGCCTTTGCAGAGCGATGCAAGCGAACCGCTCCTTCCGGCAATTGGAAGCGACTGCTCAAATACGGCGGACCAGCTCATTGTGGAAATTTTCTGCAAAATCATCGCCTGGATTTTTGTCGTTACAGTGTTCGATCGGGAAAGACCGTTTCCATCAGTCATATTTAAGCCGGCGATTGGAATTCCAAGCGATTGCCAGTAATTTTTAACCACACGGACACCTTCTTCCGTGCTACCTGCTGCTCCTTTTACCTTGCCAAGCGTACGCAACAATTGTTCTGCGTACACATTATCGCTGTGCAAATTGGTTTCTCTCACAATCTCCGCCAGCGTAGGCGAAAGGATGGCGGATAAAGACTTTCGCTTAAGTTTTATATTTTCGTTTGCCATTTCCATCCGGCGGATCGTGGTGGCTTTGCCTGTAACAACAATGCCGGCTTTTTTCAATCCCGCCAAATAATCGGCAGCACATTGCAACGCAGGTTCGGGATGTGCGGCGTCCACTTCATAATCCTTTCGTCCCGGCGGAATGGTTCCATAGATGTAATACGTATTCCCGAACGGCGCTCCGTAAACAAAAGCATTGTCCTTCTTCCCGCCTGTGGTGACAAAGGAACGATAGTTCACTCCATCCGGACGTGGAATTACTTTTTCTAAAACCGCAGAATCGCCTTGAGTAGAATTAAAATACAACGTCACCGCATTATCACGATAAGCCAGCCCGCTGGTTCCGGCCCCGTAATACTGGCCGATATCGCTCCAGGTCCATCCGTCGGGAACCGGGTTATCGCTGAAACAGGATGCGTCGCCGATGATATCTCCTTCAATCCGTTTCACACCGAGCTGCTTCAGGCGAAGCGGCAATTTTTCGATCGCGCCGATCGTATCACCCTTGCGGAAATATTTTGAGTCAAAAGTCGGGTCGCCGCTTCCACGCAGATAAACGCTGCCGCGAATAATGCCGTTGAGTGTATCAAAAATGCCGTCGTGTTCGATCGTGGTAACATACCGGTAATTTTCGCCGAGAAGTCCGATCGCCGCGCCAGTGGTTAAAATTTTTAAGGTGCTGGCAGGGATCAGGCTCTGTTCCGCGTTATACGCCGCTACCATTTTTCCGCTATCGGCGGTAAGCACACAAACTCCCCAGGCGCCATGCTTTAAAGCCGAATCGGCATTCATCCGGTCAAAAGCAGCCTGGAGCGTAACCGGATTTTTTATTCCGTTAAGAAAAAGCAGCGCAAAACAACCTGCGAGCAGCAGCCTAACGGGAATACGAAGCATAAATTTTATCAATTGCTGCCGCCAGTTTCCGGTCGCGGTCCGTGACAGTATTGCCTGCATCATGCGTGTTCAGCGTGATCTCCACCCGGTTCCATACATTTTTCCAGTCGGGATGGTGATTCATTTTCTCCGCCGCAAAAGCAACACGCGTCATAAAGGAAAATGCCTCGGTGAAATCAGTAAATGTAAAACTGCGTTTCAGGCTATTGTTTTCTTCGGTCCACATGGAATAAAGTTACAAAGTCCTGCCCACTTGCCAACGCGTATTGAAAGATTAAAAGATTGAAAATTGAAAAATTAAAAGAGATTGAATGATTCCGATAATTTAATTCTGCAAATTGCAGGGAAAAGCTATATTTATTTTCTCAAGAAAAAATCAACCATCGTGAAACGAATCCTTGCAAACACACTGCTGCTGGTTGCGACCGGCATTTCCGCCCAGACCACCATTTCCGACAGCATTTTTATCGGTAACATTTACCGCCAGTATAATCTTTACATCCCAGCCGTATATAACGGTTCAGTCGCAGTGCCACTCGTTTTCAACCTGCATGGTTATGGATCGGATAATGTAGCGCAGGAGATCTACGGCGACTTCCGGCCCATTGCCGACACCGCCAACTTCATCCTGGTTCATGCTAACGGAACTTATGACGGGGGTTCTAACCGTTACTGGAATTGCTGGAGCTTACCCGGCAATCCACCTGACGAAGTTCAATTTCTGAATGCGCTGATTGATTCGGTTACATTAAATTACAACATCAATCAGGACCGGATCTACAGCACCGGCCTTAGCAACGGCGCGTTCATGAGCAACGATCTTGCCTGCCTGCTCAGCAGCCGTATCACAGCTGTGGCCTGCGTGGCCGGTGGTTTCGCCCTGATCCATGAACCATACTGTAACCCTGCGCATCCAATGCCTGTGCTTGTTATTCACGGCACTTCCGATCTTATCGTTCCCTATAACGGCGCCACCGGCGTCATGCATGTTGACAGCCTGGTGAAATACTGGGTTGATGAGAACGGATGTAATCCTGTACCGGTTCAGACACAAGTACCGAATACGGTTACAACTGATAATTGTACGGCCGATCATTTTCTTTACAGTGGGGGTTTATCGGGCAGCACAGTAGAATTGTTCCGCGTCAACAATGGCGGGCATACCTGGCCCGGTTCTTTCCCGGTGATCACACTCGGGAATACCTGCCTTGATTTCAAGGCGAGCGAGGAGATCTGGCGGTTTTTCAGTCAATATTCGCTAAGCAGTTTGATCGGCATGGAAGAGGCAACTGAAAATATTTCTATTTCTTTTTACCCAAACCCGGCTACAACTTCTCTTCAGATCCATTCAGACAATAAAATTTTCCGTGCTGTTATGGTGGATATGATGGGAAGAATTGTACTGGACAAGGAATGCGGCGCCGCTACCATGCTTATCGATATTTCTTCCCTTTCAAACGGCGTATATAGCTTGCTTTTTTATACTGAAAACGGGTTGGGAATAGAGCGAGTCCTGATTTTGCGTTAATTAATCCTCTTTGCCAAAATATCCCGTTACCCCAATGCTGAAATGCGAAAAATAAGCGGAAGAACCGGGATCAACCAAAATGCCATACTCCGGTCGTATGGCCCACCGCGAAAGACCTGTGCTCACGGCCATTCCCAGGTTGAATGCGATTTTATTGTTTGCTTCATTCCGAAGCTGCGCCAGGTATTTTCCCGAAAGGGTCAGCTCCAATTTATCCATGATCACAGGTTGTGTGAACAGTACTGTAGGGTGTAATTCCCACGTGTTCGAACTGTTATAGCCGAATGCCCGCCCCACAGGAATTGAAAAAGCAAGACGGTCCTTGACCACTCCGAACTTCGGCCCCAAGCCGAGCACGCTGGTTCCCCCGTCATTGCCGTTTCCCTTCAGCCAGATGTACTCATAACGCAGCCGAAGATCAAATTCATTTGTTAGTCCCCAGCCAAGCTGCAAACCGGCGTGATTTTGCACACCATTCGTATTCCCATTATCTGTTAGCGTAACGGAAGAAAATGAAGGTGTCGCCTCGATATTGTGCTTTCCGGCTGTGCGGGCGCTTTGTAATTCAGAAAACACAGGCGCGCAACCTTGGGGGATATTGCAAAGCAGGATTAACAAAACAAAATTGAAAAAACGCTGCGGCATCATCTGACGAATTTAGGATAATTCAGCAGCAGTATTTGCAAAATAAAGTCAAATCAAACCGTGGATTTATTACAAAAAAAACAATCGCCCTCTACTTACACTAGACATGTTAAATTTAAAAATTTATTTTCTCCGTGCTTTCAAAAGAACCACTGAGGAAATTATGAGGTTTGCACGGGGGTACACTGAGGCAAATTAATGCAGGATTACACCCAGAACGGAATCATGCAACTCTAATTGCTCTCATTTTGTGCCATGAAATATAAAGAGGAAACTGCAGCATAATAAATAATCTAAATTAACAAAGGGGCTACTTCCTCCGTGCGACTCCGTGCATACCTCATTCTAACCTCCGTGGTTTTAATAGTTGAAGGATAAATTTAGAATTTATTTATAGTAATTACTGACTTGTTTATCGTTGTTTTATATAACAACCACCAGTGAACAGGACCTTCCAAAGTAAAAACAAGGAAAACCCTATTTCTTCACATAAAAATCCGACAAAGTAGTCGTGATCGTAAAAGTATTCGTGGGGCCGGCGAGATGGTAAGGAACACGCGCGTAGCTGAGATGGATCTTGAAAATGCGGATGCCGAGTCCGAAAGTGAAACCGGTGGCGCCGCGGCGGGTAACGACCATCAGCTCTTTGCGGCGCATGTAGTTATAACCGAAGCGGATTGAAACAGCTTTCCCAATTAAGAGTTCGCTGCCGAAAACCACGTGTCGCATGGCTTTATCGCCCCAGGTTTTGAACTTGCTGACTTTTATGGAGTCGCCGGTGAGCGGATCGACGAGCTGGGGCGGATTGTTCGGATCAATGAAAGTGAGATCCCATTTCTGAAGATGCTGCAACGTGATATTGAAACGGAAAGGCATGTGCTTAGGCTTGAACGCGATGCCCGCCTCCACTTCGAAGGGAAGCTTTTCGCGGTTGCCGCCAGTGTAATTGCGCATCATCCTACCCATGTTGCGCATGAGAACGGAAGCAGTGAAATTTTTCTTCGGCAGCTTATACGCGGCGCCCATATCGATCGCCAGTCCGTTCGCTTTCCAGAGATAAAGATTCGACTGGATAAATTTCAGGTTTGCGCCGAATGTGAAATTGCTGTCGATCGCCTTGCTGTACCCTAGATTTACCCCGTATTCGCCGGCTGAAAATTCACCGATCACCTGTCCTGTATTATCAGTTTCCCGAAAATTCCCGTAGTTAATCCGCGTTGCATTCAGCGCAAAAGTCCCTGCTTTTTCAAAATGCCATGCGAAGCCGAAATACCCGTATTTAATATCCGACATATAATCTGAAAAGCTGAAGGTGACCTGACTGCTCATGGTATGATTCAGCAACGATGGATTCCAGGTGGCAAGATTCAAATCGTTGTCATTCAGCGCAACGGCTTTTCCGCCAAGCGCAGCCGCCCGGGCCGAAAGCGGGAGATCAAGCGATGGAAAAACCACGCTGCCGCCGATTTGCGCGCTGAGCTGAATGGTGGAAAAAATTACCAGGAATGCAGGTAAAAACGGGTGTCGCAGCATAGGCCTTAAAGATAAAGAATTGACCAGCCTAATAACGCATCACGGGCTTGCTTATTGCGTCACATTCAAATTACCAGGTGAAATCCGGATTGGGTTAAACGGGAACAAATGTTTTTAATCCACTTTTTTCAGTCTGCCGGAAGCGGAAATTCTCTTCTCGTCACGTTCCTCGGGAATGGAAAGATCCAGCGGATTTTTCACCTTTTCCTTCAGCAATGAATAAAGGAGCACTTCACCCATGTTTTCCACGTAATGGAAGCTCAATCCTTTGAGATAATCCGGATTGATCTCATCCACGTCCTTTTTATTTTCAACGCAGAGTATCACTTCTTTGATGCCGGCGCGTTTCGCGGCGAGGATCTTTTCTTTGATTCCGCCAACAGCGAGCACGCGGCCGCGCAAGGTGATCTCGCCGGTCATGGCGAGGTGCTTCTTGACTTTCCGTTGTGTAAACTTGGACGCGAGCGCGGTGAGAATGGCCACGCCGGCGGATGGACCGTCTTTTGGCGTGGCGCCTTCGGGAACGTGAATATGAATATTCCAGTTGTCGAAAAGTTCCGGCTGAATGCCGAATTCACCGCTGTGCGCGCGCAGGTATTCTACAGCGATCACCGCCGATTCTTTCATAACGTCACCGAGATTACCGGTGAGTGTTAATTTACCTTTGCCGCGGCTAACACTCGTTTCGATGAAGAGTATGTCACCGCCTACAGGTGTCCATGCAAGTCCGGTTACTACGCCGGCTACGTCATTGCCTTGGTAGCGGTCTTTTCCGTGCGCGGGTCCGAGAATTTTAGCAAGATCATTAACGTTCGGCTTCACGACGTATTTTTTCTCCATCGCCAGGTTTTTCGCCGCATAACGGATCATCTTGCTGATCTGTTTTTCGAGGCCACGTACACCTGACTCGCGTGTGTAATTTTCAATGATGAACTCAAGCACCGGATCGCTGATCGCGAACTTCGATTTCTTCACACCATTCTCATTCATCTGTTTGGGAATAAGATGACGCTTCGCGATTTCAATTTTTTCTTCCGTGGTATAACCGGTCATTTCGATCAGTTCGAGGCGGTCGCGCAACGCAGGCTGAATGGATGCCAGCGAATTCGCGGTTGCGATGAACATGACCCTTGATAGATCGTAATCGAGCTCGATGTAATTATCGTAAAAAGTGCTGTTCTGTTCCGGATCCAGAACTTCCAGCAGGGCTGATGACGGATCGCCGTGCCAGTCGCTGCCCACTTTATCAATTTCGTCGAGGACAAATACCGGGTTGGATGTTCCCGCCTTTTTAATATTCTGAAGAATACGTCCGGGCATTGCGCCGATATAAGTTTTCCGGTGACCGCGTATTTCCGACTCATCTTTTAATCCGCCCAGCGACATGCGCACATATTTTCTTCCGAGCGCCTCCGCGATTGATTTTCCGAGTGAAGTTTTACCAACGCCGGGAGGACCATAAAGACAGATAATCGGTGACTTCATATTGCCCTTCAGCTTCAGCACCGCGAGATGTTCGAGGATTCTTTCTTTCACTTTTTCCATCCCGTAATGATCACGATCGAGAATCAGCTGCGATTTATTAAGATCAATTGAATCCGGAGAATATTCGCCCCAGGGAAGATCGAGGAGTAGCTCGAGGTAATTCACCTGCATCGAATGTTCCGCCGCGTTCGGATTCATACGGTCGAGTTTCGCGAGCTCCCGTTCAAAAACTGACGCAACTTCTTTGGACCATTTCTTCGCTTTGGCACGTTCCTTCATGTCGTTCATCTCCTGCTCCATCGGATTGCCGCCCAGCTCTTCCTGGATGGTTTTCATCTGCTGGTGCAGGAAATATTCACGCTGCTGCTTGTCGATATCACCCTTGACCTTCGACTGGATTTGGTTTTTTAATTCAAGGAGCTGCAGCTCTTTTGAAAGCAGGCGGAGCACATGGGTCGCTCTTTCTTTCAGATCCGGAATTTCAAGCACCGTCTGTTTGTCCGGCACTTCCACATTCATGTTCGAAGAAATGAAATTGAGGAGGAAAGAATTGCTTTCAATATTTTTGATGGCAATCTGCGCTTCCTGCGGCACCTGCGGATTATTCCGGATGATGAGCAGTGCGGTGTCTTTCACAGACCCGATGATCGCCGCAAATTCAGCGTCGTTTTTCTTCGGGAAAATTTCCTGCAGCGGTGTGACCTTCGCGATGAAATATGGTTCCGCCTGCACCTGTTCTCCGATTACAACGCGGCGTTTGCCCTGGAGAATGACTGTGGTATTGCCATCGGGCATGCGCAGCATTTTTATAATGAAGGCGACCGTCCCGACGCGATGCAGCTCCTCCATGGAAGGGTCTTCCACCGAATCATTTTTTTGTGCCACAACAGCGATGGTTTTATTTCCTTTATAGGCATCGCGGATCAGCTTGATGGATTTATCACGGCCAACGGTAATGGGAATGACTACCCCGGGAAAAAGGACCGTGTTTCTCAACGGCAAGACCGGAAGCTGCGCGGGAATTTTTTCACTGTTCATTTGCTCCTCATCTTCGGAGCTCATCAACGGAATAAATTCGGTTTCCTCGTCCGAAATGGCTTCAAGGCGGAGTTTATCGAATAATGGCTGTTCTTTCATAGGTCAATCTGTCAGACGAACCGGTCAGGCGTTGAAGCTTCCCGGTCATTTAATGGTTAATATCTCCCGTTGTTAAAGGAATTTAGCGCCTTTGTTATAATTTGAGCAATGAGCGTGCCAGCGGGTAAAAACTGCCTTATTGTCAATCCGTTCCAATTTTAGCGCGAAACGCTGCCGTTTTTTGAAAAATGGCTCGCAATAAAACGCGTTCTTTTTCACCTAATTCTTTTGCGCGCCGCCCGTAAACTTTCTGTATGGTTTCGAGCACTTTTTCAAACTGGTATTCCGTAAAGCCGTTCACCCCGCCCCAGGCAAAATCAGGAATGAATTTAGGCGGAAAGCTTCCTCCGAAAATGTTGGAGGCGACACCCGCAACCGTTCCTGTGTTGAACATGGTATTAATGCCGCATTTCGCATGATCGGCCATAATGAGCCCGTGAAACTGCAGCCCCGAATCTTCATTCGCGTTGATGGCATAATTCCACACGCCAACACTGCCGTAATTATTCTTCAGGTTGGAGCAATTGGTGTCGGCCCCCAGGTTGCACCATTCGCCAATCACGCTGTTTCCGAGAAAACCGTCGTGCGCTTTATTCGAATTCGCAAAGAAAATGCTGTTCACGATCTCGCCGCCTACTTTGCAGCCAGGACCAATGGTGGTATCGCCATAAATTTTCGCGCCCATTTTCACCGTCGCGCCATTCCCGATCGCCAGCGGACCGCGGAGCAACGAGCCTTCCATTATTTCCGCGCCTTTTCCGATGTAAACCGGCCCTTTTACCGTATTAAAAACGCAGCATTCCGCGATCACATCATTTTCCAGAAAAACAGGGTTGTTACCAATCACAACATTCGTTTTGCTCAATGGCCGGCTTTCTGTTCCCTTCAGCAATTCAAAATCCTCCATCAGCGCCTTACCGTTATGCGTAAACAGATCATGAATGCGGTGAATGGTGATCGCAGGCGCTTTTGACTGCTTGACGCCATAGTCGCCGGCGAGATGCAGGTGATCTTTCGACCAGGCTTTCAATTCACCTGTTTCATTACCCGCATTAACAGCCACGATCATTTCCCCTTTCAGCAGCACTTCACCTGGTTTCAGGCTGCGCACATCCTCAACCAATGCATCGGAAGGCAATACGCGCGCATTGATCCAGAGCTGTTGTAGCGCAGGATCCGGTTCAAACGGCCATTGATAAGCCGCAAGGTATTCGGAAGTCCAGGTTGTGCTAATAGTTGAAAGCCGCTTTTCCCATTTTTCACGGATCGTAAAAATTCCAATCCTGAAATCCGCAACCGGACGTGTCCACGCAAGCGGCAATAGCTGCTCCCGGTAATCATCGTCAAAAAGTACCAGCCGGAAAGGCGTCATAACATCGAGGTGCTTGCCGGGGTGAACCTCCGCGCCTGCATCGCTGTAACTACGCAGAACAAGGCGGAAGAATAAGACCGGAAATTTCGCTGCAAGTTACGCCATCTCGCGCAAATTCGGGCGATGATGCGCTTTCAACATTACCGGTAATACGGTCAAAAAAAATCCTCACCTGTTTAAGCAAGGGAGGAAAATTTTATGCAGAAAGAAAAGCTTATTTTTTCTTCTCGTAGCGTGTGCGGAATTTGTCAATACGACCAGCTGTATCCACCAGCTTCATTTTGCCGGTATAGAACGGGTGCGAGGTATTGGAAATTTCAAGCTTGACCAGCGGGTATTCGTTGCCATCTTCCCATTTGATGGTATCCTTGGTTTCAGCGGTTGAACGGGTGATAAAGGAATAGTCATTCGACATATCCTTGAACACCACATAACGGTAATTTTCAGGGTGAATCTCTTTTTTCATGGCTCTTATCCCCGGCCGCCGGACCTTGTTAACTTGTCGCCGACATCGCCAATGGGAGCGCAAAAATACAAAAATGACTTGAAAATGAGAAATTCTGATGAAGAAAAACTGGAAACTGGCTTTCCCTGTAAACTAAAAAGTTCATCATGCGCTTTGGGATATACTGATTATCAAATATTTAATAAATAGAACAAGATGCTACTCCATAATTCTGCCGAACTTCATACAACCTCGCTCATGATGGCATAAAAGGTGATTTTAACTGGTTGATATGGGTTACGATGAAGGAGTAAAGATATGCGCAGATTGAAAAAATATTGCCTGAAATACTTCCGGATCATGCAGGAATCCATCCGGGATTATGCAACGGGCAAGGCCGATCCGGAGGAACTTCACCGTTTACGCGTTGCCATCAAAAAAGTCCGGGCTGTTCTGGAGATGATCGATTTCCGGGAAAAAGCAAAAGTTTCGAAATCCACCCGCAAAAAATTAAGAGACCTTTTCCGGGCGGCCGGACAAATCCGGAACCTGGAAGTAATGCGGGAATTATTGAAAACCCATCACATCAGCCCGCGCATTATCAGCATCAGGAATAAGCGGCCCGCTGAAAAATTATCAGGGAATTTTATAGCCGCAAGACCAGGCTACGAAAAAATTATCCGGCGCGCCGAAAAAAACATTAACAGGAAAATAAAACGCATCCGGGAAAAGCATGTCGTTGCGTTTCTTTCAGACCGTGAAAAAGCCGCCAGAAAAAAGCTGGCAAAAGCTGATCCCGCAACTTTACATGAAGACCGCAAATTACTGAAGCAGATCATTTACCTGGATCCTATTTCTGATAAACCAGTGAAGCAGCACAGGCTTTATGATAATTTGCAGGAAAAAATAGGCAACTGGCACGATATAATCCTGTTAACGGGATTGCTGAAAAAAAACACGTCTCCACAAGCGAAAAAAGTGCTTCTCAGGATAAAAAGAGAAGCGCTTCACGACCTGACCGGAATAAAAAAAACTGCCCGTAAGCTTGCCTGATAAAATCTGCAGGCAAGGTTTGTTGCTTACTTAATCATTCCAATTTGATAAACTTTGCAACGCTGCAATTCGTTCCGCTCCGCATTTGTAAATAATAAACACCGGCAGATAAAGTTGATATGTCAATGGTTGCTTTCATCGCTGCAGGGCTGATATTCCTTTTCAAAACTTCTTTCCCGGAAACATCGTAAACCGACATTTCATAATCGCCTTCGGGCAGATTTGCACAATCGAGCGTGATACTTTGCGCGGCGGGGTTCGGCGCAACCATTAGCACAGGTGATGCTGCATCAATTTGATTGGCCGAAGTTGGTCCAACAAGCACTGTATCACAACTCGCGCATCCATAATCATCCTTCACGCAAACCGTATAGGTTCCGTTGCACACGTTTGTTGGCCAGTTCGGTTGCAAACTGTAATTGTAAGGTGGAGTTCCACCGCTTGCCGTTGCAGTTCCAGTGCCATCACAACAGGTCGGGCAGGATGGCTGTTGCGTAATTGTTGCCGTAACCGAAAGCGGCAGGGAGGGCTGAGTAATTGTAAATAGTTGCGAAGCACTGCAACCATTCGAATCAGTAACATTCACCGTATAAGTTCCTGGGCAGAGATTCGTGCAAGGATTTCCCATGCATGAAGCTGTCCAGAAATAGGTAAACGGTGGCTGACCGGTGGAAGAAGCAGTTGCTGTCCCATCACAAAATCCATAACAAGTGACATCAGTTGTGGAAACCGAAACGGTGCACTGCGCCGCTGAATTCAGGGACAATGCAAAAAGCGGAATAATAATGAAAATGTGTTTCATAATAATTTGGTTTGGTGAATAAGTGTTTGCTGTGTCTAAGCTAATGAAAAACAGCAAGTCTGCAACAAGCCGATAAAGGACAATATTTCCGGCTGGAATTCGTCTTAGGAGCGAATACTTACCTTTGCCCGCATGCGGAATTTCAAATTTATTCTTTCACTTTCACTTTTATTCATTGCCGCTTTCACTTCCTGCCGGAAAGATCCGCTGGATGAAGATACCGATGCGCAACTGCTTTTTTCGAGTGACACCATCGTTTTTGACACGGTTTTTACAACCATCGGTTCGGCTACGCGGCACTTCAAAGTTTACAACACAAGCAGCAAATCCGTTCGTATTTCTTCGGTGCAGCTCGCGGGCGGGAGCGCTTCTGCGTTTCACCTGAACGTTGACGGCGCGCCGGTAGTAAGCACTGGAGATATTATCCTGCGCGGCGGCGACAGCATGTATGTGTTCGTGGATGTGACAATCGATCCGAACAATTCGAATTCTCCTTTGATGGTGGAAGATTCAATTCTTTTTGTGACGAACGGAAATCTTCAGCGTGTCATTCTGAATGCTGTCGGACAGGACGCCTATTTTCATTATTACGAATACCTCGCCTGCAATGAAACCTGGACGAACGACAAGCCGCATGTCATTTACGGTTATGCGGTTGTGCCTTCGTGCTGCAACCTTACCATCAATCCGGGAACACGGGTGCATGCCCATAAAAATTCGGTGCTCGCGGTGGATTCCTGCGCCACTTTGCGTGTGCTCGGTACAGTTGCAGACCCGGTAACCTTCCAGGGCGACCGGCTGGAACCTGATTATGCAGAGGAACCCGGACAGTGGTACGGTATCTGGCTTTCGGGAGGCAGCAGGGACAATGTCATTGACTGGGCGGTCATAAAAAATGCCACGATCGGTGTGCGCGTAGATACGCTGGGCACTTCAGCAAATCCAACCCTCCGCATTACAAATACGAAGCTCCGCAACATGACGTTTGCGGGAATTGCCGGAATTGCCGGGGCGTGGATAGAAGGCGAAAATCTGGCCATCACAAATTGCGGGCAGTTTTGCGCCGCGCTCCTTTATGGCGGCCGTTATAAATTCACGCATTGCACCTTCGGCAACTACTGGGACATTGACACGCGCACAGCTCCGGCCGTTTTGCTGAACAATTGGTATGAAGTGGATGATTTCACCAATGAATACCGCGATCTTACACAGGCGGATTTTTTTAATTGCATCATCTATGGAACGCAGGAAAATGAGATCGGCCTCGATTCAAACGGTACCGGACAGTTCAACTTTCTTTTTCGCGGCTGCTTGATCCGGACGAATGTGAATGTCTCTAACAGTTCAAATTTTCAAATAAACCTGTACAATGCTGATCCGTCTTTTGTGGATGTCATAAATCACAACGTACACCTCAATGCTGTTTCTCCAGCAATCGACTCCGGAGATTCTTCCAATAGTCTTCCCGCGGATCTCGACAATTTCCCGCGACCGGTTGGCGCCCTGCCGGATATTGGTTGTTATGAGTGGCACTAAGGGCAGTTTGCAATAACGCAATTTGCAATAGGCGTACACAATAAGAGGCTGCATTAAAATGAGCAGAAGACACGAAGAGAATAGCCACCAAGACTCGAAGAGCACGAAGAGAAGACACTAAAATTCAGCTTAGGCTTATTGTAATTGAAGTTAACTTTAGTGCCTTTTCTTCGTGTATTTTTTTGTGTCTTGGTGGCTAAGAACTTTGTGTCTTTGATGACGGCCCCTGCAAAACGATAAGAGAAAGGCTACCTGTTTACAAAAAAACCGGTTTCGACATGCGGGTATTTTTATCCTTGTAAAGTCCCGTATAGATCAGCATGAATTCCATCGCGCCTTTGCCTTTGCTTACGACGGTAAGTTTTGAAATATTAAAATCATAATTAAAAGCAGCGCCAATCGGGCCGATGTCAAGACGGATGTACGCTGATACGGCATCCTCCAAACGATACATGGTGCCGATGGTGATGGACTTTTCCGTCGCATAATTCGTGTAGATTGAGCGCTCCGTTAACCGGTTCTTTACCGCGATACCGACATTGAGCATACGCGCCGGACCCTGACTTACAAACATGGCGTTCGGATAAATCCAGGTTTCCGTATCTGTTCCAATACGAATCTGGGTGTTCAGGTGCGCCGAATATCGGATCTGAAGCCAGTCTGTGCCACCGAGAAAACAAACTTCCGGTCTGTTCAGGTGCAGCGCGCTCATGCCCCCGCTGAATTTTATCCTTTCATACTTTGTAGAGGTGAAAGCCGCGCCGATGCCGCCGTCGAGATAGAAATAGGTATCATCCGTCAGCAAGGTTTCACCGGTCGACAGCGCTCCGTCATACGCTATTCCATTCCACTGGCTGTCCCAGGAGGCCGACTGAATGTTGATGCTGCGCTGCGTGAATCCGAATACACCACCGAGGCTGACAAAAGTGGCGCCTAGCCCGTCGAAAGATTTATTATAAGAAAATGTTCCGTTGAACTGGTAATTCCTGATTGCATTTATTCCGGTCCGGTCCATGTTCATATTATAACCGACAGCAAAAAAATCAGGCGAAGGTTTCCTTTTATCCTTGCGCTCAAGGGGCATGTCAATACCGAGGCTGTACGTCATGTATGCCGTGGAGATCGTTGACCATTGCTGCCGGAAATTATTGATTACACGGAGATCTCCGTTAAAATTCCCGGTAAGCGCCGGATTGACATTCAGCGGCGCCATGGTGTATAAAGAATAATGCAAGTCCTGCCCGGACACGACACCAAATAAAACAACTGTAAAAGGCAGTAGAATTTTTTTCATTGTCCTCGTCAATTAACGAACCAGCGTCAAATCTCCTTTCATCACTTCCATCTTTGAATCAAAAAATTCAATCTGAACAAAATAAACATAAGTTCCCGTGTTGCATGCTTTGCCGCGAAACGTGCCGTCCCACCCATCTTCCACACTATAACTGGTAAAAACAACCTCCCCATCGCGGTTGTATATCATCAGCCGCATGGATTTAACGCCCGTACCGCGCACATAAAATATATCATTGCTGCCATCACCGTTTGGCGAAAACGCGGTTGGAATATATACAATATGCGTATCAGTAATATTTTTAATTATACCATTGACAATAGAGCTACCAGATGTGTTCGAGTGATCATTTGCAAACATCCGTTCGCCTGAAAAAAGCAAAAAACATATCAAAATAAAATATGCCGGTCGAAATGGACAGGCATCAATCATTACCACCGGTATGTGCCTCCCGCCATATACGCGCTCTATTCTTCTCATAATTATATGGACATTATATGGACAAATCTCCCAAAATCAGGCCAACCGCTTAATTAACAGTATTCGGGCCGGATGAGGAAAATCCGCCTGCAATCAAATAATGTCTTTTTGCTGATTAACAATTGCCGTATTTAAAGCGACAGGAGGAATTGCATACTATCTATGTTATCTGCATAATCCGACGGAAGCGTCTGCTGCGCCTGGCCGAATGGGATGGCTCCTTCTGCTATGCCGGGTTGCGCCACGATACATTGGATCAGCGCACTTGCAGCGTTGATTTTTTTCCGCAATTCGGGGAGAGAATCATAATATTCATAAAACAGGACTCCGGGTGGCGATGACAACCCTTCATCTTCTTTTAACAGCAGAAAATTATTATCAAGCAACGCGATTTTACTTAAAAGATAAACTGTTTTATTATATTCATAATTATTCATGTACTTATTATTCGCCATCATGCTTTCGCCCCAGCGCATCATATTTTCAAATAACAGGTTAAAATTATATCCGGCGGGAACAAAAAGCTTTGTAACGCTCCGGCAGCCGAGACCGAAATACCGGAAAATATCTTCCCCCAGCGCATCTAACTCAGCGGCATCTTCTTTCCCCGTCAGAATTGCAACCCCATTCCTGTTCTTGCGGATGATGTGCGGATATTTTGAAAAATAATAGTCAAAATAGCGCGCTGAATTATTACTGCCGGTTGCGATCACCGCGTCAATGGACGGTAACCGCTCCTCCGTAAACTGGATCTGTGATTTATATTCAGGTTGGATCTCTGTAAGAATTTCCGCGACCAAAGGCAACAGTAATTTATCCCCGGAGGAAAGTTTTCCAATAAAAATATGCCCGGCCAGGAGCACACAACGGAAATCATCAAATCCGGCCAGCGGAATATTGCCGGCGATGATCACCCCTACCCTTTTATTGCCTGGCTTTTCCGGAATCGAATATTTCGACAGCCAGGTATTGAGGATGGAAATTTCGAGGGAGTCCACAATCGCCTCCAGACGGTGACGCACATTTTCGTTAGTAAACCATCCATTCCCATGTGTCACCAATGGGATCATCTCCTGCATTTTTTTGCCCGCGCTGGTCAGGGGAATTCCCTGGAGAATCAACCGCAATTCACTTCCCAGGTCCGCAAATGCCTTTATTCCTGATGATCGGCTCATAGGTGTATTGACTATCAACCTGCCCGGGCCGCCGGTGGAAGAATAAAGCGGCTGCTTGCGGCAATAGTTTTTTATTATTTTTACTGCCGTAAAACTAC
>DATDOQ010000164.1:0-3892 GCA_035293205.1 Bacteroidia bacterium | reverse complement strand
GGCATACACCCGCAGGAAGTCCATCCTTCAGAATCCAGCCGATAATTTTTTCCGCAAATACTTTTGCAGCCGTAAAATCAGCGCCGATGGCATAATCGAGCAGTGAAAAACCAATGGATGGAATTCCTTCAAGCGCTCCTTCCATCGCCGCCGACATGGTACCCGAATAAATAATATTGATTGAATGATTCGCGCCGTGGTTGATACCGGACAGGCATAAAACGGGGGTGCGCGGCAGCAGCTTGTTCACCGCCATTTTCACGCAGTCCACCGGGGTACCCGTGCAGCTCCAGCTGGGAACATCTCCAATCGTCGTGATCGGGTTTACGCGGATGGTGGAATTGATGGTGATGGCATGTCCCATCCCAGACTGTGCTTTGTCGGGTGCAACTACCACCACGTCGCCGAATTTCTGCGCAACCTCAATAAGGCTGGAAATCCCGGGCGAATGTATTCCGTCATCGTTCGTAACCAGGATCAGCGGCTTTTCAGTCATTGCACAAAGTTAACCTGATCCCTCTATATTTGGCCTGTGCGGAAAAACAGAATTGCGTTTGTAATCAACCCCAGATCTGGAAGCGATAAAAAAACCGATCGCCTGCAATTTATCCGGCGTTCGCTTTCCGGCAATTATGAAAGCGAAATTTTTGTGTGGGAAGAACTGCAGGACCGGCAACGGATTTTTAATTCCGTGTTAAATGGCGGATTTGATATTGCCGTGGCCGTGGGTGGCGACGGAACTGTAAGTCAACTTGCGGAAGCGCTGGCGGGAACAGAAATTGCGCTGGGCATCATTCCGTTCGGATCGGGCAATGGCCTTGCGCGCCACCTGGGAATTCCAATGGATCGGAATGCCGCAATGAAAATCCTGGAAAATGGAAAAATCATTCGCATGGACAGGGGACGTTTCAACAACCGTTCATTTTTTTGCACTGCCGGCGTTGGTTTCGATGCGCATATCGGAAAATTATTCGTGGAAAGTTCCCGGCGCGGATTCAAGAGTTATGCGCGGATGGTTTTGCGTGAATTCCGCAGCTACGAACCGGAAAATTATACGATCGAAGTCGATGGAAAAAAAATTGACCGGGAAGCCGTGCTGATCACGGTTGCCAATGCCGGTCAGTATGGGAACAATGCCTGGATCGCGCCGGCTGCCCGCGTATGCGATGGATTGCTGCACATTTCAATTCTAAAGCCCTTTCAATGGTGGAACCTGCCCGGAATAATTTTTATGCTGTTCCGAAAAAAAATTGACCACTCCCGGTTTTTCGAATCTTTTTGCGGAAATAAAATTTCAATTTTGCGTGAAACAGAAGGCGCCACTCATTACGACGGTGAACCGGATGTGCAGGGCAAAGAAATTGTCGCCACAGTTGACGCGGCCGTGTTAAAAGTGATGGTTCCGCTAGACTTTAAGGAATAAGTACGAAATACGAAAAAATGAAAGTACGAAATACGAAAAAATGAAAGTACGAAATACGAAAAAATGAAAGTACGAAATACGAAAAAATGAAAGTACGAAATACGAAAAAATGAAAATGAATACGAATTGAAGATTGAAAGATTGAAAAAAGATGGTTGGTTGGCAAGCAGTGTGCCGTCTAGCTCAGTTTAACCCTGCTTGTTCGCCGAAGGTTCAGCTAAGGTATCCTCCACTTTCATTTTCCCTTTTTTCTATTTTCCCACTTGTCCGCCGGAGCGTAGCGCAGGAGGATTAACCCCATTTTCCCATTTTCCCATTTATCCGCCGAAGTTTTAGCTAAGGTATCCCTCACTCTTCGTTTTCCCTTTTTCTATTTTCCCACTTGTCCGCCGGAGCGTAGCGCAGGAGGATTAACCCCATTTTCCCATTTATCCGCCGAAGCTTCAGCGAAGGTGGATTTTCCCATTAAATTACCCGGCAAACCCTGATAAAACGCTTCGGATAATTACTGTTATAATAATCCGTGATTACAACGCCGCGATGATATTTCGAAGAGGAGCAATGGATGAATTTTAAAGGTTCACCAGGATTGGAACTAATGATACCCACATGGCCGGCGCTTTTGTCATCCGGATGGGTTCCGCGGAAAACGATGATATCGCCCTTGCGGCATTCATTTATCGGAATTTCCCGGCCAAAAGTAAGATACTCTTTCGATGAGCGTGGTATGGCATAACCAAAGTGGTTGAAAACGTGCCATGCAAGACCAGTGCAATCAAAACCCGCGTCAGGTGAGCAGTAACCATATTTGTAAGGTTTGCCAATGAAAGTTTTCGCATATGATACGATGCTATCACATACTGGCTTCAATCGCATAGAATCCGGGGCCGGCTGCGCATAAAAAACCGTAACCGAAAGCATTAAAATAAAAAGCAAGAATCCTTTTTTCATCAAAAAACCTTCATTAAGCCGCATAAATGTTTGGATACGATCGGCGGGCTTCCCAAAGTTACCGAAAAGTCTTACTTTTGTCCTCCTTTTCGGGGGAGGTAAGGAGTTCTTTTAACGATTGTTCTGAAGTAGAATTTACAAATTACAGTTTAGGATTTAGCTCAACCAAAAAATCGTAAATCGTACTTCGTAAATCTTAAAGCCCAGGTGGCGAAATTGGTAGACGCACCATCTTGAGGGGGTGGCGCCTTTGGCGTGCTGGTTCGAATCCAGTCCTGGGCACAGACGAAAAAATTTACGATTTACAATTTACGATTTACGATTTCGGTCATATAAAAACAATCATCAAAATCGTAAATTGTAAATACATCTTAGAGCCCTGGTGGCGAAATTGGTAAACGTTGCGGTCTCAGAAGCCGTTGGGAATATCCCTTGGGAGTTCGAGTCTCCCCCAGGGCACACCACCAAAAAGCCGTAGAATCCTTAAAAAAATGGAGGCTGCGGTTTTTTTATTGCCCTGATTATCTTTACCCTTCTATGAGTTTTGATAAAACGATCGAGATAAAGAATAAGCGCGCTTCTTTTGAGTACGCTTTTTTAGAAAAGTACATTGCAGGAATGATATTGACCGGAACGGAAATCAAATCGATCCGGAATGGGAAGGCAAATATCACCGATGGCTTTTGCGTCTTTGAGAAGGAAGAACTGATCGTACGGAATATCCAGATCAACGAATATGAAAAAGGCACGCATTATAACCACGAGCCCAAGCGCGACCGGAAGCTGCTGCTGAAGAAATCCGAATTGCGGAAATTACAGGGGAACCTGGCAGACCAGGGACTCACGATAATTCCACTTCGTTTGTTTATCAGTGAAAAAGGCTGGGCCAAGCTGGAAATTACGCTGGCGAAAGGCAAAAAAACTTTTGATAAACGGGCAGATATTAAAAAGAAGGATTTGCAACGGGAAACAGCGCGCAGATTTAAATAAGTCTGCGGACCATAAAAAAAGGCCGCCCCGATTGGAACGACCTTTTTTATTTCAAAGTAATTCTGATTAGAAATGGAAGTGGATCAGGATTGCGCCTGAACTTCCTATTCCCATTGGGTTATTGTCAACATCAATTTTAAAAGAAGATGCTGTTCCACCTTCGGTTGTTGTAGTTTCAAGCACACCAGCATTTACTGCCGTGGTAGTAGTTGAAGACGCACCTGATTTGGAAAAGCCAAGGCCCCAGCCAAATTCACCGCCCAGAGAAATTTTCGGCAGAATGAAATATTCTGCTCCGATAAATCCGCGAAGTCCAAATCCAAGCTCAGAGCCATATTTGTGTTCTGTTGTCCTTGGCGAAGTATTTGAATAAGGCAGGCCTGCAATACTCTGGAAATCCGTAGTTGGAGGAGTTGGGTAAGTCGTGCTCATTTCATTGCCATACGTGAACACATCTTTCTTGCCATTCATCCAGAAAACAAGATTTCCGCCGTAATAACCCTGAAGACGGGTTTTACCACGACGCAT
>DATDOQ010000163.1:0-9910 GCA_035293205.1 Bacteroidia bacterium | reverse complement strand
GGTGAAATATATTCCGGCTACCGGGAGAAAGGATATTTTCCCGACGCGTTCATCAACATGCTCGCGTTGCTGGGTTGGCACGGAAGCGGCAACCAGGAACTTTATTCGAAAGAGGAATTGACCGAAAATTTTTCGCTTGAGCGCGTGAGCAAGTCGGGCGCAAAGTTCGACGCGGAAAAAACAAAATGGTTCAACCAGCAATACCTTCGGTTGCGGACGGACGAAGAGATGGCAAAAGCCCTGGTAAAAGAAATTGAGCGCAAAGGAGAAAAAGAAGCGATACAGGCTGTCACAGACGATTATCTCGTTGAAGTTTGCCGGTTGATGAAAGAGAAGGTTTCGTTTGTTTATGAAATTTTTGAGCAGGGCCGGTACTTTTTTTCTGATCCAGCTACTTACGATGAGGGCGTCATAAAAAAACGCTGGAACGCGCAGGCCGGAGTGGTTATGACTGCCGTAAAGGATGCGTTTGCGTCCATGCAATCCTGGAATGCGGCTGATTGTGAATCAACTTTTAAAACAGCGGTGGAATCTGCCGGGGCAAATCCGGGGCAGCTTATGCAGCTCTTCCGGGTTTGCGTGAGTGGCGCGGCCGGCGGACCCGTGTTATTCGAAATGGTGGCGCTGCTCGGAAAAGATGTTGTAGTCCGCCGTATTGAAACCGCCATTCAAAAGCTCCGCTGATGGGAATCATTCGTCTCAACCAGATCCGCTTATACGCTTATCATGGCTGCCTGCCTTCGGAGGAAATAATGGGCGGCGAATATGTGGTGGATGTTTCCGTTGATGTTAATTTTTCAAAAGCCGCGGAAACAGATTCACTTGCCGATACGGTAGATTATTGCGTGGTTTTCGAAGCAGTAAAAGCCGAAATGCTCATCCGTTCAAAGCTCATCGAATCTGTTGCCCAACGTATTCTGGCACGTTTACGAAAAGAATACCCGCGAGTAAATAAATTTTCTGTTTCCGTCACGAAAGTTTCACCGCCAATTGCAGGTCCCGTTGAGAGTGTTACCGTGGTTATGGAAGGATAGCCGCAAATTCTTACTTTTGTGTCCCTTTGAAATTAGGTCCTGTGGCCCCCGCTACGTGCTTCGACAAGCTCAGCACTTCGCGGGGCGCAGCGAGTGGCAGTTTTTTTAAATGGTTTGTTCTTTAAGGTTGATTATAGGTCCTGTGGCCGAGTGGCTAGGCTCAGCTCTGCAAAAGCTGCTACAGCGGTTCGAATCCGCTCGGGACCTCGATAAATGCAGCATGGGCCGTCTATTTCAGACGGCCTTTTCTTTTTTCCGGAGTGTGCGCCAGGAGAACACTGAGCGAATACGCAGGAAAAAAGAAAAAGCGACCGACGAAGGAGGTTGCATGCTGCATTGTGACTCAGGGCATGCCCGAAGGATCAACGCAGTTAATCCGCTCGAGACCTCTACACGGTAGGCGGTAAAAAAGGTAGGCGGGAGGCAGTCAAGGAAGTTTATAATCTCAAACTCAACGCTGGACCCGATAACCTTTTGGTTTAGCAGAATTAGTTCTGCAACCAGACGAATTATTTCCCCTCACCCGGCAAAAGAGCTTGATTTCATATTTTCAGCGGTGAGCTGGTTTTGGCGTCCAAAATAATTTATCAACGTATAACGCTAATTCTTTGTGTTGCTTCGGCAGCGCCTTGTGAAATCCGGATAAAGTAAGCACCGGCTGGTTGTTCGCTCAGGTCAACAGTGAATCTTACACCCGGCCGCGTTTCTTCCTGTTGCAGGACCAGCTCTCCGAGGGTATTGAAAACGCTGACTTTTGCCGGCGAATTATTATCATTCGTTTCAATAAAAAACATTCCTTCTCCCGGATTCGGATAGACCTGCATAGTGAGATCTACGGCGTCTTCATTAACTCCCGTTGTATTCAGAATATTGATATCGTCTATGTACAGGTTGTTGCCGAAATTACTAACGGAAACGAACATAAAACGAACATCCGCCTGGCCGATGTAGGTGTTCAGATTTATCGATTCGTGACGCCATTGGCTGGCGGTTGGCGTAAACGGGCCTGTTGAAACCGGTGCGGTTGAAAGTGTGGTTCCTGATTTTGAATAAATATTGCTCCAGGAAACTCCGCAATCCGTAGAAACTCTGACTTCAAGCTTATCGTTTGATGCGGAATTATATTTCGCATAAGCCACATTGAACTCGAGTACCGTCCCGCTTGTGGCGTTTGTTATATCGATCCCGGGCATCATCAGATAGTCAACCTGTCCTGTAATATCTTCCGACCCGGAATAATTGTCCATCTTAACACAACCCGCGCTATTCCCGAAACCTCCGACAGTTGAATTCCAGGACATCAAATTATTCGGATTGTAGTTAACGTAAGACCAGCCCGGAGGCGTAAACGTACCTGAGAAGCCTTCAAAATACGGATTCAATGCAATGGTTGACATTGTACGGAACGACCCCGCTTTAGAATCATTTATAGTATTAATATCCGTTACTCCATTCGGTGATGAAACCGTCGCCGAAATTTTGTGGTTCCCGTCAGGAATGCTCACGCCGGGCAAGACAACCGCAACGGATGCGCCTGTTGTTAATGATCCAGTCCACGCAAAACTGACCGGTGTACCATTATCAATCGTATAAGTGATCACGGCAGAATCAAGTGTATTCGAGCCGGCATTATAGAGCGTTACAGCCGGCGTTACGGAACCTGAACAGGTGGTAAACTTTATAGAATAGTACGATGGTTCAAAATTTTCGATTGCCGGGGAGGTGATTGCAAGTATCGCCGCATCATCTGAGGCAGGGGAAGCATCGATTCTCACCAGCGTACTTGCGGTTTTATTTACAAACCAGATTTTGCCGTCTGGCCCAACCTTAATCCCCTGTATGCCTGGCTGGCCGGTTGCAACCGAACCGATTCTTACCGGGGTTGTACCGGTAATATCATAAAAAATGATTTCTCCTGTAGTGTAGTCCCCGGCCAACAGTCGGCCATTGCTGATTTCAATTCCGCAGGGTTGGGTTGTAAAAGAATCTACCACTTCCACAATCGCGCCCTGCACATCGTAATAACCAGCAAGCGTTTCGTTCGCAGACGCAGGAACCGAAAGATTTCCCGCAACTGTTCCGGTATTGGTATTTAAACGCTTTAATTTTTTTGTGCCTCCGTCTATAAAATATAACCAGCCTGTGGTCTTATCCACGATCATGTGGCTTGGAACTCCTATGACACGGCTCACGGTTACATCCGTATAACGATAGATTTTTCCTGCTGAATGGTCATCATATCCAGGTCCATGGCCCATTACATAATCATATTTGCATATGTTGCCGTTGTGTCCGTCAAACACCCAATATATTTTAGCGGAATCATGCGCCATACCCATTCCATACGGGCTTTGGTGAAGCATATCGAGGTGACTGCCCAGAGGAAGCCCGTTCACCCAATTATTCTGAAAAACGCGCGCAAAAATATTTGTGTCCAACGACCAGAGCGATGGTCCCATAAACGTGCTTCCGCCACTCGGGAGAAATTCACCAATAGTCCCGAATTCCCCAATGTCGGAAAATGCGATCGCGCTGGTGTAGCGGCTGAAATGATCCGAGTGGGAGTCTTTCCGGTACTGTGTGGTTTGATTCGATAGGCCTGAATTATAAAAAATTACAAAATTCCCACCTGCCGAGGTGCCGTAGTTAGCAACCCAGATTTCGTTCGTGTTCGGTTTTACATCGAGGTCGCGTGGAGAACTTAATTGGTTAGCCGAAGATCCGATAACAGTATATGCCAGCGAATCGACCAGGTACCGGTCAAGAAAGTTTTGCCCAGAAAGCGCTTGAGACGCAAGGAACACCAATAAGAGGGTAATTTTTTTCATGGCTTTATCGTTTGTATGGTGAGTTTTATTATTTGACTAGTTCCATTTCCATTCCGCAGATCGGGCACTTTCCCGGCTTGTCGAATTTTTTCCCTTCACATTTCATCGAACATTGATAGAATGCGCCCGAAGGTTGTGCGGCGCCATCGCTGGTTTGGCTTTCGTTTACTTTGCCGGGTTTATAGGTAAGAAAACGATAAGACAATCCTGCCGTAAACTGGTATTGGGAGCCAACCTGCGTGTTCACGACCCATTGGTAAACGGGTATTTCACTAAGCGCATACACCGTAAAGTTTTTGAAGGAATAACTCAACTGTGGTACTACAAATATTTTCCGGCTGCCGGTTGCGAATGGGTCATAATTCGGGTAATTGTAGAGGAGCACTGTGTTATTTAATTTCATTTTATCCACCCATTCACCTTTCACCTGGAGTGTTATTCCCAGCTTATTCGTAAAAGTTTTACCGGCAAAAAGACCGACACTCGCGTAATCCCCCATTTTTTCGCCAATCGCATTCCATCCCTTTTTGATATAAATTGCGTTGGCAAAAAGCTTGACCTGCTGATTGGGATAACCGCGGCTGAAAAAAGAATAAAAAATAACATCATTCGACCCGGTAGAAGTTTGAACCGAAAGCGGTTTTGTAATGTAATAGATCGTTCCTGAAAATGGTTCAATACGTCCCACGGAATCGTTATAGCTGCCAAGCGGAATTTTAATGCCTAAACCAATCGTAAGTTCCACGCGCTTATTTTCGCCTGTCCGGTTAATGACATCGTAACGGGGGAATAAGATAAGATCGCCTATCCCGGAAGATGAAACTGTATCCGAATTGTCGAGCCCTATCTGTGTTTTCTTCAGCCAGTAACCTGATTCTACCGACATGGTAAAGTCCTTTGTGATGCCGTAGCCCACACGCGTATATAGATATTGCGATTCAAAGCTGTCGAAAAAAGTCGCGGTATCCTTGTGATCAGCTGTGAAAAACTTGTTCGTATTGATGTACTGGTAATTGGTGTTTATTTCTACCTGGCGATCCTGCAGCACACCCTGCGAAGCACCACCGGCAATCGGGCTTCCGCTACCGCCGCTGCAACAGCCCTGGCCATAAGAAGCGTGAACTGTAATAAGAATAAAACAGAGCACGAAAAAAAATTTCGAGTTGATTTTCATTGTCGATAAGAAGACTAAAAAAGCAGTCAGCACATGCATGCTGACTGCCTGACCAAACCACTTAAATTAATGCGATACAATAATTTTAATCATGCGGCTGTTTTCCGCATCGCTGATCTTTACGAAATAAATTCCGCTGGCGAGACCAGCAACGCTGAACTGAACTTTGTTTTCGCCTTGGACAAAAGTTCCTGAAAATATGTCCATCGCTTCTTGTCCCAACTGATTATAGACTTCGATCTGACCTTCGCCGGAATTTTGCGCATTGAATGTGATCGCGGCAAGATCAGTGGACGGATTCGGGAAAAGATTAACAACCCCGAAAGCCGCGGAAGATTCATTGACTCCCGTTAGCAAAGCACTGTTAATTGCATTTTGAATGGCAGTTGAGTTTCCGGCAGCAGAATTGTTCTGGTTAAAAAAAACTGTGGGCGTTGACCCGCCGCCAAGCACAATTATTTTGGGCATTCCTGCCGAACCATAATCGCCCATGTCCACCAGCGAATTAGAAAAAGTGGTAGCGGTAATGCCATTGCCATTCACCCAACTGTTCAGCGAGGTGCAGTTTGTGTTGGCGTAATCGTCGGAAACATACATCAAAACCTGGCCTGGATTCGAAGAGGCATAACTTTGCACAATATTACTGGCGGTAAGCGTGGGGCCCAGGCAGGAACTGCAGGGCATCACCCATGAAATAACAATTACCTTTCCTGAGGCGAGTTCAGAAAACAAGTCGTGATTCGCGCCGGCGCAATCATTACAATTGAAATTGACGGGCGTCTGGGCATTTACAGCGGTAATAGCAAGCAATCCGGTAAATAAGGCAAGTAGCTTTTTCTTCATGGGTGGGTTGTTTTTGAGCTGGTTTGAACTTTAAATTTCCGATTTTTTCCGCAGAAAAACTTGCATTTTAATCCTCCAAATTTGAACTCATCTAAAGACGGTCAATTGGTTTCCGGGCGCGCTTTCCTTTTTGCTTGTAATCATGCATCGAACACCCTTCTATTTCTTTGAATTGCCGTGAAAGATGCGACAGCGAATTATATCCAAGCCGGAAAGCAATTTCAGAAAAAGAATAATTCCTGCTTTCAATGATTGCCTTTGCTTTTTCGATCCGGTGCCGGATAAAATATTTTTCGATCGTCGTTTGTGTTTCTTTTGAAAAAATGGCTGTGAGCTTTTTATACGGAATCCCGGTTTGAGATTCCATGTAGCTTTTCAGGTTGAAAGCGGTCAGCTCATTTAACGAACTATCAAAAAATATTTTGTGAATGGCGATTTTCATTTTTTCGCAAATCTCTTCTTCTTTCGTGCGGATGATTTCAAACCCCGGCTTTTTCAGCGCTTTTTCCAGCGCAGATCGGCTGATGGCCGGCTTTTCATAGATAACAGCATATCCGAGACCGACCTTCTTGTGCTTTATTCCAAATTCCGCTAACACTTGTTTTACGACCATGATGCACCTGTCGCAGCACATATTCATTATTTTAATCGTTTGTGTGCTCATGCAGAATTTTGTTAATTAATTCTTTTCCCATTTTTAAATGCTATTACAAATGCGCCTGTAAATCCCATTTCTTTTGCTTTCTCCCGGCCGGCAAGCGCCTCATCTATATCCGTAAACACGCCGGTTGTATATTTAAATAAATTGTTTTCCGTGTACTCATAAACATCCGGAAGATCTTTAAAAGCATTCGAACTTGAAGGGATGGAGCTGCCCGATACCATAATTTGAACCCTGTAGATAACTTCACCGCCATCGGGTGTAATTACGGTGTTGGTATTATTTGCCTGGATAACATTTGACGTTAAAGGTTTGCCTGGAACATCATTGTTATGCACGCTATCCATATGGGACGTTTCATCGGAAGCCAGCGGATACGAGCCCCGCTTAAAAACATAATCGCTGTAGATCAGGTAAGCGCCGGAAATAACAACGGCCTCTCCTTCTTTCAAACCAGAAAGAATTTCGATCCTCGACTTTGTTTGCATTCCCGTCTCCACTTTCCGGGCCTGGAATGAACCATCGGCATTCCGGATCCATACATGCGACAGCTTTTTTGTTTGTATCACAGCGTCAATTGGCAAAGTAAAAGCAGGGTGCGTACCCGATTTTAAAAGCACATACGCCATTGTACCCGGGATAAAACGGCGACGTTCATTCGGTACTTTTACCCTGACAAGATTAATTTTGGATCCTGGCTGTAATTGTGGGTTTGTAAATTCGATCACCCCGTCGATGATTTCTTCGGGAAATGCTTCGGGAATGACCTGCACCTGATTTCCTAATGCAATCGCGTTTAATTCGCCGGCGTACAGCTGGGCTTCCACCCATAGCGAGCTGAGGTCGGCCAGCTTATAAATTACGCTTCCTTCATTAATGTAATCTCCTTCATTGAAAGGGATTTCCATGATTGTGCCTTCTGCTTTGCTGTAAATCGGGTTAATGATTTTTGCAGAATTTTCTCTTTCCAGGTTTTCTACCTGCGCTTCCGTTAGTCCCCAAAGCAGGAGGCGGTTTTTTGCGGATTCAATAAGTGTATTAGAAGAAAAAACCGGCGCGTTGCGGATTGCGAACAAATATTCTTCTTCCGCCTGCATCAGCTCAAGGCTATAAATTTCATAAATTAATTCGCCATTCTTTATTTCTTCGCCGGGAACTTTATGATACAATCTTTCGATCCGACCGCCAAAGCGGGAAGAAATCTGTTCCTGCAAATTTTGATTTACCGCAAATACACCCGTTAGGATTTTCTCCTGCCAGATGCTGTCTTGCCTGACGGTATCTGTTTGGATGTTACCGAGTTTTATCTGATCGTCGCTGAGTTTGATGAGGTGGAGCTGTGATTTGTCGATGGTTATTTTGGTGAGCGGCATTTTACAGATCGGGCAGGGCACCGGTTCTTTTTCCATCACCTGCGGATCCATTGAACAGACGTAAAATTCATTTTCGCCAATAGGCACCTTGCGTTTTTCGCAGGAAAACAACAGTAGCAGGGCGGTAAATAAAAAAATCCTATTCATCGCCGTTTGTGTTTATAAAATCTTCGCTGTCGAACAGGAAATGGGCTTCGGATGCAACCTGTTCCACTTCTGATAATCCGCCGGCCACTTCAATCATCGTTCCCGACCGTATGCCGGTTTCAATCGGCCGGGCTTTGAAATAGCCGTCTTTCCACACCCAAACAATCCGCTGCTGACCAAGATCAACAACTGCTGAGGCAGGTATCCAAAGTGTTTCGAGGCTATCGGAATAAATTTTTGCATGGAGCAGGCTGCCCACCTTCACCGATTGGTCGCGATTATCTATGTTAACACGCACTGTCAATGTTTTTTCTGCATCGCCGAATGCAGGCTGAATAAAATCAACACGGCCTTCTTTTATTTTCGTTTCATTATTAATTGAATAACCAACGCGTTGGCCCATGCTCACTTTAGCAATATCGGATGATTTAACCTGTAGAATTCCGACCGCGCGGCGTGGATCGACTACATTAAAAATGATCTGGCCCCCTTCTACATACATGCCTTCACGGACAGAAATAAGTGGCGTCAGCTGACTGACCTGCATGTTCTGCATGCCTGTTTCCTCATCCAGCCTTTCATGAATATGGCCATCGTATTCGCTGAAGACCGGCAACGAATAACTTGCTTTGCCGGAAGTTTCGATTCTATTTATTTGTTCGTCCGTAAGCTGAAGAAGCTTTAATTTTTGCCTGGAAGCTTTTATTAACGCGCTATCATCCGGTGAGTTTTTTATCGCATAAAGCAGGTTTTCCTGTGCCGTTACAAGATCGGGGCTATATATTTCAAAAAGCACTTCGCCTTTTTTAATCGACTGATAATTATATTTCACAAAAAGTTTTTCAATTCGTCCGGGAAAGCGGGAGGATACGTTGTATTTAGAATAATTATCATAATCGACATACCCGGTAGCTTCAGCATAAACATTTTGAGATTTAAATACCGGATTGACAAGACTGATCTTTGAAAGCACACTGGACGATACCGGTCGTAAAACCGCTGCGAGGTAATCGCCGGTGTCTTTAAGTATAAGCGCCATTCCCTGGCATTCCGGCTTCGGACATATCCCCGGCTCATCTTGTTCCACATCGGGATGCATCGGGCAATAGTAAATATATTTTACTGTCGTGTCGGCCGCGGTTTCTCCCGCATCCCATCCGTCGCATGAAAAAAACAATTGACTTCCCAGCCCGCACATAAGCGCAAGCGACCGCTGTGAAAAAGGCAAACGATCAGCGAATCTGCATTTGTCTTTCATAATCCGCCTGTATTTTAAGCAGTGCATGTAAATGCTCGATGTATTCCATTTGCGCCATCTGCATATTGTCATAGGACATCAACACCATTGGAAGGCTGGAGGTATTCTGTCCGTAAGCAAGCAGGTATGCCTCGAGACTCTTTTTATAGGCAGGAATAACTTTCATTGTGTAGGTATCAATCTCCTGGTATTCGGAATTCATCTCAATGCTCAGCGACCGGATCATTTGATAAGTCATGTTCACCATCTGCTGCTTTTCCTGTTGCATCGCTGTAATCCGGAATCCCATTGCCCGTTCCTGCGCACGATATCCGCGTGCGGCCCACGGCGCAAGCGGGATTGTCATAGTTCCCATCACAGAGAACAGATCAGGACCGGCGGGTGTGAGAAAATGCGCAACTTTTAACCCAAAGATCGGACGTGAGCGCAGGGAGATCATGGTTTGGTTCAGCTGCATGGAATAAATAAGACTGTTCATTTGCATGATATCGCTGCGTCTTTTCTCAACGGAATCTTTTACCAGCGGCATGATGAAGCGATAATTTTTGACAATATTCGACGTATCAATTAAAAACATCCGGTCAGCTTCAGC